>CAIMKO010000126.1 GCA_903841915.1 uncultured Chitinophagaceae bacterium
AATTACACCGATCAGCATGGCGAATGCAAAACCTCTGGTTACTTCACCACCAAAGATGAAGAGGATCAGTAAGGTTAAGAATACGGTCAATGATGTCATGATGGTACGGCTCAATGTATCATTCACTGCTTTATTAATGATTGTTCCTTTTTCTGCGCCCTTCATTGTGCCGCTGTATTCACGGATCCTGTCAAATACAATTACTGTATCATTCATCGAGAAACCGATCACCGTTAATATTGCTGCAATAAAGTGCTGACCAATTTCTAATGGAAATGGTACAAATGATCTTAAGAAAGAGAATACTGCTAATGTAACAAATACATCATGCAATAATGACACAATGGTTCCTACAGAATATCTCCAATCGCGGAAACGGATGAAGATGTATAAACAAATTGCGATCAATGCAAATATTGTTGCTTTTTCTGCACCCAGTTTAAGGTCTTCAGAAATGGAAGGCAATACAGTTTGATAACTTACTTTGTAATTCTTATTAAAGTCAGTATAAGTAGTTCCTTCAGGCAGATGTTTTTGTAATCCATCATACAATGCTTTTTCAACAACAGAGTCAACATTTGCTTTATTGTCTTTGATCAAATAAGCAGTTGTAATAGCCAATTGATTATTGGTACCGATCGATTTTATTTCCGGAGTCTCATTACCCAATGTTTTCTTCAGATCATCTCTGATAGCATCAGGAGAAACCGGTTTGTCGAATCTTATCGTATAGCTACGACCACCTGCAAACTCAACTCCCTGATCAAAACCATGGAAGAATGAACCCACGCCTAAAATCAATACAACAACAGAAATCCCATAAGCGATCTTTCTGTATTCGATGAATTTGAAAGAAGCGTGTTTGAATATTTTTTTGGAAACACCTGTGAAATACTGGAAGTGACGATTCTTGGTAGTATAAAAATCTGTTACCAATCTTGATACAAGGATACCGCAGAACAGTGATAATACGATACCGATCATCTGTGTTGTTGCGAAGCCTAATACAGGACCTAATCCAAAATAGAATAAGATGGCTGCAGTTAAGAAAGTGGTAACGTGGGCATCTAATACAGGTGCCAGTGAACGTTTATAACCATCATTAACAGCCTGCTGATAGCTTTTTCCTTTCGTCAATTCTTCTTTGATACGTTCAAAGATGATAACGTTGGTATCAACTGCCATACCAATGGTCAATACCAAACCGGCAATACCTGCTGCGGTTAAAGTAAAGCCTAGGGCACTTAATATACCGATCGTGAACAATAAGTTTAAGATCAATGCTGTATTGGCAACCCAACCGCCTGTATTGTAGTACAACAGCATCAATACGAAGATCACAATGAAAGAGATGAGGAAGGATAAAGAACCACCTTTGATGGCAGCTTTACCTAAAGTTGGACCAACCACCTGGCTCTGTACAATTCTTGCAGGAGCTGTTAATTGTCCGCTGGTGAGGATCTCGGCAAGGTCCTGTGCATCTTTTAAAGTATAATTACCGCTGATCTGTGAATTACCGGTTGTAATGGCATCATTCACATTAGGAGCAGAATAAACAATATTATCCAATACGATAGCAATTGGCTTATCAATATTTCTGGCAGTCATCTTTGCCCAAACATTGGTACCGATCGGCTTCATGTTCATCTTAATGGCAATTCGACCACGTTCATCAAAATCCTGTTTCGCATCAGCTACCTGATCACCTTCCAGTTCAGCCTGGCCATTGTCTAATGTCTTGATCGCATATACAGTAAGGAAATTCTTTGCTTTAGGGTCTTCGCTTTCTGTTTTTCCAAACATGAATTGCAAAGTAGAAGGGAACTTATTCTTTACCAATTCCATTCTCAGGTAACTGTTGAATAAGCCAGTGTCTTTTGTCTGTATGGAAGCTATTGCACCCGGATAGATCACTTTACCTGTACTGCTACGGTAAGGCTGAGAACCCGGTAATAATAGTTTCCTTAAAGGGTTTTCGTTTGATTTGATCTGATTGGTATCAGTAACTGCTTTTTTATTACCGCTTGCAGCTAATTGAGAAAGTGTCGCAGTTTTTGATGTATCTGTTTTTACAGCAGTTGCTGTATTATCAACAGATTTTTTTGCTGTTGTATCAACCGCTTTTGTTCCGTTCAGGTAATCCTGTAGGGCTTTATCAGCATTGATCAAGCCATTTACCAATTCCTGACTTTCGCCGGTATATACTTCAAAGAATTGAAGGTTGGCAGTGGATTGTAAGTTATTACGAACTCTTTCAGGATCGGTAACACCCGCCAACTCAATATTGATGATTCCTTTGGAAGGATCGGGATTGATATTGGGAGAAGACAAACCGAAACCGTCAATACGAGTGCGCAATACACGCAATGTGTTATTGAAGGCTGCTGTTGACTGTACTTTCAGATAACTGCTTACTTCATCATCGCTGGAAGTAAATTTGATCTTACTGTTGCTACGTGTTGCAAAGAATGGGGCTAAATTCCCTGAAGGGTTTATTTTTTTATATTCTTCTACAAACAATGTAATCAGATCAGCACCGCTGTTTGCTTTTCTAACAATCGAAGCATCCAATGCCTGATTGAATTGTTTGTCTTTTGTAAAATCGGCTAAGGATTTGATCAATCCGTCAATGCCTACTTCCATGGTAACACTCATACCACCTTGAAGGTCAAGTCCCAGCATCAATTCTTTGTCTTTCGCATTACGATAAGTTGTCAAACCGAAAGGTCCGATCTTGCTGTCTTTCGTACTATCGAGCAAACGTTTCAGAACTCCTTCTTTACTCTGCTTCAGGGTATCGTTATACAAAGCTTTTAACTCTGCACTGTTCGGATACTTCTGTTCGGCAGAAGGATAGGTAGCTTTCACCATTTTATCGGCTTTGGCTTCCATATCGCTTTCATGGTTACGAACCAACCAGGTAAAAGACAATTGATAAATACAAATTAAAATGAGGGCAATCGCAAAAAAGCGCACTAAACCTTTCAGTTGCATACTAGTAAGGATTTATAATAATTTTTAGAGTGGGCAAAGATAGGGGAATGACAATGATATTTAACAGAAAACTGCTCGATATTAGCGGTTTTTACTCAAATGAGGGGCTGTTCTGAATCTTCGGGCTTTATGCCGTTTAATTTTTTCTTTTTACTCAATAATTCAAGCCATTGCTGTTCATTCATTTCCCAACGATAGTTTTGATAAAGAAAGCCCATGAATACTGAGAGGATGGCTATGGTTAGGAAGAGTATAACGGGACTTAGTTTGCTGTTGGCTTCCATATTGGCCCGCTGATACCATCCTGTGACAAGCAGTAAAATGATGGCTGTTCCAATGATCAAACCGGAGGAGAGCCCTTTCAGGAATTGCTTGAGGTTTTTTTTCTGCTGCATCCTTTTCTCTCCCCAAAAAAGAATGAATGCTTCTTCTTTTTCTGTAAGCATGTTACAAAGATAGGTCTGCCTGATTTAAAACAATTTAACAAGA
>CAIMKO010000127.1 GCA_903841915.1 uncultured Chitinophagaceae bacterium
CAAGCCATTAAAGAATATGTTGCCGAAGTAAAGCGAAGCAAGGGCGATAAATACTTGTAACGGAAATAAAAAAGTTAGCCGCAGATTTATTCAATTGAATCTGCGGCTTTTTTTTGGAATTCTTTCCATGCTAATACCAATCGTATTTCTCCAAAACTCACAGAATCGCCTATTTTTTGTTTGATGGTTGTAATTGAACCACCGTCAAAATCATTTAAAACAGGCTCTATCAAAACTATTTTTTCTCGACTAATGAGCTCCTCTATTTTTATTTCGCCTAAAGAAATATAATGTGCCAAATGTCCTTCAATGGTTTGAACTGTAAAATTTCTTTCTGCAGCGATTTCTTCAATTAATCTACCTTCTTTATATAAATTAAAGCTGACTGATTTTGTATCAAGTTTTGCTGGCTTATCGGCTGTTGATTTTTCTTTGCGAACTCTTTTCGGGCTCTTTTCGTCTATATGCGACGATAAATTATTGACCTTCGAATATCTTACTATCACGTCTAAAAAATCCTGCCCAAACTTTTGAATTTTTGCTTTGCCAAAACCATTTATTTTTTCTAATTCATCCAATGATTGAGGAAGGTACATTGCCATCTCATCAAGTGTTTTAGTTCCTGCAACAATGTAGATGGGAATATCTGCTTCAGCGCAGATCTTATCTCTCAATAATCTCAGCTCTCTATGGAGAATAGGATGTGGGCTATCTGTTTTTTTATAAACAGAACCGGCATAAGCGTTTACATTAAAACCGGGCAACACAAAATTATTCTTTTGCTCATGGTATAGGGCTACATTAAAGCCATCAGTACAGGAAGAAATCGAGTGTTTTTGCTGAGATAGAATTGTAAATAATTCTTTCAGATCTTCTGTGTAGGCCATTGCATATTGCTTGCTGTCTGTTATCGCAGGAGAGGAAAACAAAAAGTGTATCAGCGATTCTGCGTGATCAGCAAAATAGGCAGAGGCCTTTTTAACCCTTTCCTGCAGATCGAGATTTTGTTCAGGCAAAATTTCCTGCTGAAAATATTGTTGTAATTGTGACTGAAATTTTTTGCCGACATCCTGCAGTGTATTTAATTTTTCTTCTACCAAGCTCAGCCATGGCCTAGTTTCTTTGTTAAAGGCCTCAAGATGTTCTTCAACAGAATTGCAAATCGTACTTAGAATAGAAGCCGAAGATGAAAAATCAAAGAGGAGCGTAAGCAATGTTGTTTGATAACGGTGTTTATCGATTTGTAAACCTTGGGGTAATTGCGCAGCTTCTTTATTTTTTGAAAAAGCCACAATTCTTTGATCGGTATGCAAGCTGCCCGGGGTAATGCGGCTTAATAAGACCATTCCGTATAAGGAAGTACATCGGCTTAATGCGACATAGACCTGTCCCGGTGCAAATGCTTGACCTGCATCGATCACGGCTTTTTCAAAAGTCAGGCCTTGACTTTTATGAATGGTGATGGACCATGCCAAGCGTAATGGAAATTGGGTGAAAGAACCGATCTCGTCTTCATCAACCTGTTGTGTTTGTTTATTTACAGTGTATCTAACATTCTTCCATGTATCTTTTTTTACTTCGATCAAGCCAGTTTCATTTTTGCATTGCACAAAAACAGCATCAGCTTCAATTTTATCGATCACGCCGATCTTGCCATTAAAATATCTTTTGGATTTATCGAGATCATTTTTAATGAACATCACTTGTGCACCAACCTTCAATTGCAAAACCTCATCAGCAGGATAAGCTTTCTCATTAAAATCACCCTCAATGATCGCTTTGAAAGAAAAAGATGTTCCTTTTAAATTCGACAACTCGTTTGAGTTACTGGCATCTGCTTTATAATTATGTGTAGTAAGGTTGATATAACCGTCTTCTTTATTTGAAACGAATGTTGGTAAATAGCGGCTGTGTAGTATTTTCATTCCTGACTCATCCATTTCGTTGTTCCGAACCTGATTTAAAATATCAATAAAGCGCTGATCGCTTTGCCTGTATATCTTATTTAGTTCTACATATGCTGGCGGTTGTATTTCCATTACCCTGCTATCGAAAAAATACGGACTTCTATAATGTTGTGATAATATTTGCCACTCTGCATCCGGAACAACAGGCGGTAGTTGATACATGTCGCCAATCAACAGAACTTGCACACCACCGAATGGCTCATAATTGCGATGCCGAACAACTTTTAGAACTGTATTAATTGCGTCCAATACATCGCAACGTACCATACTTATTTCGTCAATGATTAGTAATTCCAATTGCTGCATCACCTTCCTTCTTTCGGTATTCAAGCGAACACGACTCATTAAACTATGCTTATCATTCAGCGAATCGTCTTTTCCAAAACCCTTGTTTTCTGGGATGAAAGGCGTGAAAGGCAATTGGAAAAAAGAATGAATGGTAACACCGCCTGCATTAATGGCCGCTACGCCCGTTGGGGCAACAACGGCAGTTTGTTTATGACTTTGTTCTTTGATGTATTTTAGAAAAGTGGTTTTGCCCGTACCTGCTTTCCCGGTAAGAAAAACGGAACGATTGGTATATTGAATAAAATCTGCAGCAAGTTGAAAATTAGTATTTGAAGTATCGGTAACCATGTTGTAAAGATAATTGCAAGTACTATGCGTAAAAATGGTTTATTAGTTTAGCAAAGGACAAAGCCAAACTAATAAACCATTAAATGAACAAACAAATCAGGCTTTGGACTTATCTCCCAGCATCAGCACTTCGTTTACCTGTACTTCGGTGCTGTATTTTTTATTGCCGTCTTTGTCATTGTAACTGCGATTGATGAGTTTGCCCTCAACGGCAATTTCGCTTCCCTTCTTTAAATATTTCTCAGCGATCTCCGCAACCTTACCCCAGGCAATAAGGGTGTGCCATTGTGTATCAGTTACTTTATCACCCTTGGCATTGCGATAGGTTTCGTTGGTGGCAACGGTAAAGCGAGCCAGCTTTCTTCCGCCATCTAATGTTTTGATTTCAGGATTGGCGCCCAGGTTACCGATTAGCTGAACTTTGTTTTTTAATGCGTACATGATTTTTTGTTTTTACGATTTAGAATATTGTTATCTCAATCAATTGCGGCGACGTCTACCGTCATTGACAACACAAAATTGCGCTTGGGAAAATGCCATAGTCGGTTTTTAATCGTTTCTATTCGGATATAAACGTGTAGAAACGTTTGCACACGAATAATTTATTTTGTATCTTGTTTTATTATAAAGTGTTTTCTATGGCCGTTGCAATAGAAGCTAAGAAGTGTTTAAGCTGCGGGAAACCCATTAAGGGCAGGGCCGATAAAAAGTTCTGTGATGATGCCTGCCGCAATGCTTACAACAATGAACTGAAAACAAAAAGCAATTACAGTAATTATGTCCGCAACATAAATAATACGCTTCTGAAGAACCGCCGGATATTGGAGGAACTATTGCCTAAAGAAGAAGAAACCGCAAAAACAACCCACGATAAGCTGATACAAAAAGGTTTTGTCTTCAAATATCATACACATAGTTACACTAACAAAAAGGGGAATATTTACTTTTTCAACTATGATTATGGCTTTTTGCCGTTGGAGAATAATTGGTATTTAATTGTAAGAAGAAAAGAAGAATAGTTGTATAATTTTATAGTTGGTATCAAGCAAGCGTGATAATATTAAACTTTTACAATGAAAAGAGTTCTTGGGTGTTTTTTATTAGTAATGATAACATTGCTTTCAATAGCGCAAGCTAAAATAGAGTGGACCAGTTCTACTCAAAAAGATCCCTGGAAAATAAACAATCAGCAAGTTGCTACTTCGGCATCCGGCAAATATGATGTGGTGATAAATTTAAAAAGCACTTTGCAAACCATCGAAGGATTTGGCACTTGTTTTAATGAAGTAGGGTGGACCTCATTGAATCTTTTAAGCGCAACTGACAGAGAAAAAATTTTAAAAGAATTATTTGCTCCCAACACGGGTGCTAATTTTACGATCTGCAGGATGCCCGTTGGAGCCAATGATTTTTCCAGAGACTGGTATTCTTATAATGAAACAGATGGTGATTTTGGAATGAAAAATTTCAGCATTGCCAATGACAGAGAAACATTGATACCTTTTATAAAAGCCGCACAAAAGTATAATCCCGATTTAAAATTATGGGCATCTCCATGGTCGCCCCCATCATGGATGAAATACAATAAGCATTATGCATTGAAAAGCCTACAAAAGGGAAAAACGAATATTAAATCGGACGAGTGGGGAATTGATTTTAATGGTTTGGATAACGGATTAAAACCTGAGCAGGAAGGAAAGGAGGGCGCAAATATGTTTATTCAGGAAGAAAAATATTTTAAAACGTATGCTTTGTACTTCGACAAATTCATACAGGCATACAGAGACGAGAAGATCAATATTTCCATTGTAATGCCACAGAATGAATTTAATTCAGCTCAGCCTTTTCCAAGTTGTACATGGACTGCAAAGGGACTTGCCACATTCATCGGTTATTTGGGTCCGAAAATGAATGCTTTGCACGTGAAAGTTTTCTTTGGCACAATGGAAAGGCCCAATGAAAAATTAGTAGATACGATCTTAACAGACGAGCTGAGTAAAAAATATATTTCCGGGGTTGGTTTTCAGTGGGGGGGTAAAGATGCTATTCCCGGTATTCATAAAAGATATCCCAACCTAACATTATATCAATCAGAACAGGAATGTGGCAACGGTAAAAATGACTGGAACTATGCAAAATACACATGGGGGCTGATGAAACATTATTTCAATAATGGAGCAAGCGCTTATATGTATTGGAATACATCTTTAAAACAAAATTCGATCAGCAGATGGGGCTGGAAACAAAACTCTTTGATAAGCGTAAACCCAGAAACAAAAACCTATCAATACAATTATGATTATTATATTCTAAAACACGTAAGTCATTATGTGAAACCCGGCGCCAAACTATTAACGCAAACCGGCGACTTTAAAAATTTACTCGCTTTTATAAATCCCAATAAAACTGTTGCGATCATTTTGCAAAATGAAAACTCCGAACAAAAAACAATTCATATTAAAGTTGGCAACAGAATCATTGATGCCACATTAGAACCCGATTCAATCAATACTTTATTAATGCAAGGACTTTAAATATTTATATTCTTTTTCCGTCCCAAAATTATTTTTATTGCTTCAATCATTCCATGATTAAAAGCCCTACCGACAAGTCTCCCATTCTAAGCTCCCCGGAACATAGGAAAAACTTTGTAATAAGATAAAAGAGAAGGAAATCATTGATTTAAAAGCATTTGCCTTGGTGGGAATGCGGTGTTTCCTGTGCGCAAAGCTTCATTTCTTGGTGGGAATGCGGTGTTTCCTGTGCGCAAAGCTTCATTTCTTGGTGGAAATGCGATATTTCCTGTACGCAAAGCTTCATTTCTTGGTGGAAATGCGATATTTCCTATACGCAAAGCTTCATTTCTTGGTGGAAATGCGATATTTCCTGTACGCAAAGTTTCG
>CAIMKO010000128.1 GCA_903841915.1 uncultured Chitinophagaceae bacterium
CATGGCAAATGGAGTTTGCGTGCCAGTGCCACAGGTGAATTGGTTTTTGATAATGTAAAAGTTCCGAAAGAGAATATTTTACCGAATGTTAACGGATTGAAAGGTCCGTTAAGCTGTTTGACCAAAGCACGTTATGGTATTGCCTGGGGTGCGATTGGTGCGGCAATGGATTGTTATGATACTGCATTGCGTTATGCAAAAGAGCGCATTCAATTTGACAGACCAATCGCTGGATTTCAGTTGCAGCAAAAAAAGCTGGCAGAGATGATCACAGAGATCACTAAAGCACAATTGATGGTCTGGCGTTTGGGTGTGTTGATGAGCGAAGGAAGAGCAACACCACAGCAAGTAAGTATGGCAAAAAGAAATAGCTGCGAGATCGCTACGAATATTGCACGTGATGCACGTCAGATATTAGGTGGAATGGGTATTACAGGTGAATACAGTATCATGCGCCACATGATGAATCTGGAAAGTGTGATCACTTATGAAGGCACACATGATATTCATTTATTGATAACGGGAATGGATATAACTGGATTAAATGCTTTTAAATAGTTGGTTTTAACACATAGGAAGATAGTTTTTAAAAAGAGCACAGAGTATTTTCAAAAAATGAAATAAACATTATATTTATGTTGAATTCATATTATGAAAATCACAAAAAAATATGTTGATGCAGTTACTTATGAAATAATTGGTGCTGCAATTGAAGTTCATAAAGAATTAGGACCTGGGTTATTAGAAAATGTGTATGAGAAATGCTTTGTAAAAGAGATGGTATTGCGTGGTTTTAATGTAAAGAATCAAATCGTGGTACCGATTGAGTTTAAAGGACTTTTTATTGATGCTAATTTGCGGTTAGATGTTTTAGTGGAAGATCTGATTGTTGTTGAATTGAAATCTGTTGAAAAATTAAGTGCTTTGTTTGAGGCTCAGGTATTGAGTTATATGAAATTGCTTAAGTTGCCAAAAGGGGTTCTTATTAATTTTTGCTGCATTAATATATTCAAAGAAGGACAAAAAACTTTTGTAAATGAATTGTATGCAAATTTGCCAGATTGATTTATTAACACATAGGATCATAGTTTTTTGATAACACATAGTAATACTATTCGAGGCTATGTGAACTGCTTTATCTATGTTCCTATGTGGTAAAATATATTCTCTGTGTTTAAATAAAAGGACATGAAATTGTTTTTAATTGGTATGATGGGTTCCGGGAAAAGTCATTGGTGTAAAGAACTTTCCAAAAAATTAAAATGCGGTGGGTATGATCTGGATTTTTTAATTGAAACGAGTGAAGAAAAGACCATTGCAGAAATTTTTGCAGAAGATGGGGAAGAATATTTCAGAAAAACTGAAGCTAAAGTATTACGTTGGTTTGCAGAGAAGAAAATATTTGTTTTAGCTACAGGTGGCGGTACCCCTTGTTTTCATGAGAATATGCAATGGATGAATAAGAATGGCAAAACGATCTGGATAGATGAGACTATAGAGGTTCTCGTGGAAAGATTAAAACCTGAGAAAGACCATCGACCTTTGATCAAAAATTTAAGTGATGATGAATTGAAAGATTTTCTTTCTAAAAAATTAGAGGAGCGCAAACAATATTATTCGCAATCGGCCATTCATTTGCAGGGAAAGGATATTAATTTAAAAACGATATTGCAATTTGTGAGAAGTGAAATGTGAGAAGTGAAATAACTTTTTAAACCTCTCAATATTTTTATATGCATAAAGGGTATTTACGAACTGCTGCTTTTCTTGGTGCACTTAGCGTAGCACTTGGTGCTTTTGGCGCACACGGTTTAAAACAAATTGTAGATGAACATTCCCTCAGCATTTTTGAAACAGCTGTGCGTTATCAGTTCTACCATGTTTTTGCATTGGCATTAGTTGCCGTTTTATATAAAGAGTTTAAGAATAATTTGATTGAATGGGCAGGTTTTTTGTTTATACTTGGTACGCTTTTTTTCAGCGGATCATTGTACTTGCTCACTTTTAAAACTGTGATCAACTTAGGCGGATTGAATTGGGTGGGTCCTATAACACCGATTGGTGGCGTATTTTTTATTGCCGGATGGGTTTGTTTGTTGTTAGGAGTGAAGAAGTAGATCTTAATTATCCAGTAATCTGCTTTTTAAGTAAAGAACAAAGAATATTTTTTATCTTTTAAATATAGGTTATGAAACTGCCCTCTTTCACTGGTCTTATCAATAATATCTTCAGTACCTGCAAAAGGTTTTTGTTTCCGATTATAGCTGCTGTTATAGGTACAATATTTACTATTCTGTTAGCTCATCTGCCATTCAATCAAACCAATTCACACCACTGGTACTGGAATGCTGTAATGAGTTGTTATTTCGCAATGTTACTGTTGATCGCATTAACGGTTTTTGCAGAAAGAAAAGCATTTAATAATAATAGTAAATTCTTGCTGCAATTATTCGGAATACTATTGGCTATCGGTTACTACTTTTCTCTGCCTGATGAATTCATGATGATCAGTACTATCCGCTTTGTATTGTTTGCAATAGGATTTCATTTGTTGATTGCTTTTACCCCATTTATTACTGATGGTGAAATGAATGGATTCTGGCAATATAACAAGATCCTTTTCTTAAGAATAATAACCGGAGCTATTTATACTGTTGTTTTATATATAGGATTGGCACTGGCTTTGTTAGCCATTGAAAAACTATTTGCTATTAATGTTGACAGGAATTTGTATTTCTATTTGTGGCTTGTTTTAACAGGAGTTTTCAACACTTGTTTTTTCCTGGCAGGCTTCCCTAAAACGTATACAGATTTAGAAGAAAACACCGATTATCCAAAAGGGCTTAAAATATTTACGCAGTATGTATTGTTGCCGATCATCACCATTTACCTGCTGATCTTATATGCTTACATGTGTAAGATTTTATTTACTCAGCAATGGCCTGTGGGTTGGGTTTCGTATTTGGTATTGGGGTTTTCGGTAGCAGGTATTTTATCCTTGTTGTTAATTCATCCTATCAGAAATGATGCAAACAACAAATGGATGCTTAGTTTTTCCCGATTCTTTTATTTTGCTATTTTCCCTCTTTTGATCTTATTATTTTTTGCCATTGTAAGGCGCATCAATGATTATGGAATTACAGAATTGAGATATTTTGTTTTGGTATTGGCTTTATGGTTATTTTTTATTGCTACTTATTTTTTAGTGAGCCATAAAAAGAGCATCAAGATCATTCCTTTATCGCTATGTGTAATTGTATTTTTAGCTTCTTTTGGCCCATGGGGAGCGTTCTCCGTGTCGTTAAATAGTCAAAAAAATCATTTCGTAAAACTGGTAGAAAAAAATAAAATATTGCTGAATGGAAAGCTGATAAAAGCAGGGGATCAATTTTCTTTAAACGACCGCAATCAGATCAGTTCCATCACAGAATATCTGGTAAATAATCACGGCTATCAGGTATTGCAACCTTATTTTACTCAAAACCTAGACTCTTTATTAAAACACGATACGCTCAGTACTGATTTATTTTCGAGTGCAAAGACTACTAAATTGCTCGATCTGTTGAATATTAAATTTGTATCCCGATGGGAACGAGGAGAAGAATTTGCAAACGACGTTAAATACTTTAATTATAGTACTAAAACAGATGAGGCAAATGTCATGGAAAGTTTAGATGGTTTTGATTATTTAATTGATAATTATGCTGCCCAGAATATTCAAAAAATTAAAACCTATAAGGCTTATAAATTTGAAAAGGACTCAATAAAAGTTTGTTTTGATCCTCAAAAAAATGAACTCTCACTTACCGCAGATAAAGATAGCAGTAACATATTTGCCTTAGGCGCAATGATGAAAAACTTAATTGAAAAAGAAGGTATGGGAGGCAGACAGATAAAACGATCTGAAATGACAGTATCGGATAGCAATGCGCATTATGTTTATAAATTAATGCTGAAATCGATCAGTGGAACTAATATTGAGAAACATATACAGATAAATGCTCTGCAAGCAACGATATTGATGGGAAGACGAAAAAAGTAATGTTGATTTAACCAAAAAAACTTAGTCAATTATCATCAAATTTGCTCGGTTCAGCAGAGTTATCCACCGTACAAGTGTGCGACGCAAGAAAAGCTGAGAAGAAATCCACATGCGTGGCTAAATACAAAACTCATTCTTCAGTTAGCTTATATTTGTTTCTATGGCGAACAGCTTAAGAAAGAAAACGCCACCGCCGCCCGACCCTGAACAATTAACGGCTGATAAAGAGGTGGAGGTTACGGTGACTGAAGTTGTAAAAGATGAACGTACTACCAAGATTGCTGGTGCGGTAAGCTTGCTATTGGCCATCTTTCTCTTTGTTGCATTTACTTCTTATTTATTTACCTGGCAGGAAGATCAGGATAAAGTGCATCAGTTTGGCATCAAGATCTTTGCTACCGATGATGTGAAAGTGAATAATCTGCTCGGTGTACTGGGTGCATATATCGCACATAATTTTATTTATAAAGGGTTTGGTATTGCCAGCTATTTATTCTGCAGTTTCTTTTTTGTACTCGGCGTTAATTTACTGGTGGAAAAAAAAGTGTTTTCTCTGGTCCGTAATCTTCGGTATGTGATCGTTGGCTTACTTGTTATTAGTATGACTGCTGCATTTGCTGCTAAAGGAACTGAATTTAGCTTTGGGGGTGCTGTAGGGGAATTATTGAACAGTTGGTCCATCAAATGGATCGGCAATTTTGGAACAGGAGCTTTGTTGGTTTTATCTGTTTTGAGTTATTTGATATGGCGCTTTAATCCAACATTCAAATGGCCGGAAAGAAAACCAAGACCGATCTCTGAAGAAACGGAGGTTTTTGAACGAGGCGAAGATGAACTA
>CAIMKO010000129.1 GCA_903841915.1 uncultured Chitinophagaceae bacterium
ACAATGCTTCCTTACGCAAACGATATCCATTACATTCATGGCAGATCGTTCTTCCGCGATAACGGCTTAACAAGACGCGATACTGAACCTTGTATAAATTCTGTTCTACTTCTTTGAAAAAGTCATCAATACCCCTGGCATTACCTACGCCTTGCCATAATTGCAGATACTCTTCATTCGTCAGATCAGCGATAGGTCTGTGCACAGGAAATCCTTTTGCATTTTTAATGAACTGATCTTTCCACGCACTTAACTTCTCTCCTTTCCACGGCGCAACAGCACCTTCATAGACAGTTAATCTTCTGTCGGGAATAACCAGATCCGCATCTATGCCTAAAACCTGACTAAATCCTTCACATGTGGGGCAAGCGCCATAAGGGTTATTGAATGAAAATAAATTAGGCACAGGTTCCTCGAACTGAATGCCATCCAATTCGAATTTATTACTAAAGTGGATCAATTTTTCTGTATTCACTTCCACATACATTTCTCCCTCTCCTTCATAAAATGCTGTACCCACTGAATCACTTAAACGATGCAGATCATCTTCTTCAAAATCTTTTGTGATGATACGATCGATCAGAACGAAAGTCGTTAGCCGGCTGTCGTTAGTCGGGAGTCTTGACTTCAAATTTTTATCAGTTAGTTCCAGTAACTCTTCGATCCTTAATATTTCTTTATTTGTATAGATCCTGCTGAATCCTTTCTGCATCAAAATATTGAGCTCTTCCTTTGTATCTCGCTTAGCATGTTGCTTAAACGGTACAAGAATAACAACCTTTGTTCCTTTTGGCATTTTCTGAACAGCCACCACCACATCATTTACATCATCTTTCTTCACTTCTCTTCCGCTGACAGGTGAAATGGTTTTGCCGGCACGGGCAAACAACAAACGCAGATAATCATATATTTCTGTCATACTGCCAACCGTACTGCGTGGCGTTCTCGTAATCACTTTTTGCTCGATCGCAATGGCAGGACATAGGCCTTTGATATAATCCACATCAGGCTTGACCATCCGCGCCATGAATTGGCGGGCGTATGCACTTAGACTTTCGGCATATCGACGTTGCCCTTCTGCGAACAAAGTATCAATGGTCAAAGAGGATTTTCCGCTGCCGCTGACCCCGGTTACAACGATCAATTTATTTCGCGGGAATTCAACGGTAACATTTTTTAAATTGTGTGTCCTTGCCCCCTTCACAATAATATTATCGGAAGCCTGCAGTTTGTTTTTCTTATCTCGTTTTTCTTTCGTTACCATAGACTCAGCAAATAAACATAAAATCGGCACTTATGTTTAGAATGATTTTTTGAAATGTGGATATTGTTGAAGATCGTAAATACTTTTCAACAACACACGTTAAAAATTTGTTCCCTGTAAAAACAAAGTTACTTTCAACACGAGAATTGGAACTAATTGCATCGGCAAATCTTTTACCAGTGCATTATTTCGATTTTCCCTATCCAATTATCCTATCATTTTTGAAGATTTTTTCAAAAAACCTTACCACTATGGAACCGCTACAACAGGCGTTGGATACGGATTTAATCCGTTCGTTTCAAGAGGGCAATCAACAAGCTCTTGAAACTTTAATTAACCGGCACAAGGAGAAGATTTTCTCTTCAATATTCTTTTTAGTAAAGGATAAATATTTAGCGGAAGACCTTTTTCAGGAAGTATTCATTAAAGTGATAGACACCCTAAGAAGTAACCGTTATAATGAAGAAGGAAAATTCCTGCAATGGGCCCTACGCATCTCTCACAATTTATGTGTTGACCATTTCAGGAAAGTAAAACGTACCAAGATCATTTATAGCGGGGATGACAAAGATATTTTTGAGGTAATAAATGTCAGCAGTGAAAGTGCCGATAACAAACTGGTTCAGGGACAAAGTCATGATAAGATCCGCTCCATGCTGGAACAATTACCGGAAGAACAAAGAGAAGTAATCGTACTCAGGCATTATGCGGACATGAGTTTTAAAGAAATTGCCGGCATCACCAATACCAGTATCAATACAGCTTTGGGAAGAATGCGTTACGGATTAATTAATTTGAGGAAAATGATGGTCGAAAATCAAATTGCGTTATAACGATTGCTTGCTTATACTTATAATAAAAGATTCTGTTCTATAACAGGGTCTTTTATTTTTTATCAAATGCTTCTTTACCGCAAATCAACCATGCTTTATATTCTTTTACATCGGGTGTATAACCAATAGGGTTATTCATCAGTTGTTGCTGGGTATTTAAAATAACATACAGCGGTTGTGTTACCTGGTTAAAATTTTCTGCCTGGAATGTCGCCCATTTATCCCCGATGCTGATGATCTCCTTTTTGTTCCCGTCCTTGGTTGTATAGGAAAATCTTTGCTCGATAGGCAGTTTCTCTTTATCATCTACATACAATGAAACAAGAATAAAATTCTTCTGAATGTATTGATAGATCTCAGGTTGCGTCCATACATTTTCTTCCATCTTTCTGCAATTCACACAAGCCCATCCTGTAAAATCGATCAGTAACGGTTTATTCTCTTTTTTAGCCAATTGCAAAGCTTTATCAAAATCATTTACGACATCAGCTTCCAATCCCTTTTCACGAACATTCTCCTTCCCGTAAATGCTGTAATGCAATGGCGGCGGAAATCCACTCAGTAATTGTAGGTTCGCATACTTTGTAGAAGTAACACCCGGAATTAAATACAACGTAAATAATAATGCCAAAACCCCGACGAGCTTTCTTGCTTTGGTAATTTTCATTCCCTTATAATCATGCGGCAACCGAAGAATGCCGAAGAGATATAAGGTCAATCCGCCTCCTATTAATATCCATATAGCAAAAAAGGTCTCCCTTTTGATCAATCCCCAATGCATGACCAGATCCGCATTTGACAAAAACTTAAATGCCAATGCCAGTTCAACAAATGCCAACACTTTTTTTACCGTGTCTAACCAGCCTCCTGATTTAGGCAATGAATGTAACCAATTAGGGAAGATCGCAAACAATGCAAATGGCAATGCCAATGCCAAACCAAATCCTGCCAATCCGCTTGTCAGTTGCCAAGCACCTCCACTTAATGAACCCACTAATAATGAACCTAATATCGGACCGGTACAGGAAAATGAAACGATGGCCAATGTTAATGCCATGAAGAAAATACCACCTACACTTGTCAAGCCACTTTTCGAATCCGCACTGTTTGCAATACCGCTTGGCAAGGTAATTTCAAAGAATCCGAAAAATGAAATGGCGAATACAATGAAGATGACAAAGAATATGATATTCAGTGTTGAACTTGTTGAAATATTATTGAACACTTCTGGTTGTACATTCCCCAGAATATGAAAAGGAACACTTGCCAACACATAGATCAGAAAAATAAAAAATCCATATAAAGCACCATTGCGAATAGCTTGCTTATGATTTTGCGAACGCTTTGTAAAAAATGAAACTGTTACAGGTATCATTGGAAACACACATGGCGTAAGTAATGCGATCAATCCACCGAGGAAACCAAGAATAAAAACGGATAACAATCCACTATCTTTTGAATTGCTTTTTTTGCCGCAATCATTTACGGGATGATTAATGTCGACAAATGTCAATTTTATTCTTTGAGCATCGTTTGAAACTGAAACACCACCTTCCAAAACAACATCGAATTCATTTTCTGCCGGTTGAAATTCGAGTTCTTTTCCTAACCATGAACTAATGGTTCCTTTTAAATTGGCAGGAACGATACCTTTTATTTTAACTTGTTGTATTACAGTAAGCGTATTATTATAAACATTTATCTTTTTATTAAAAATGGCATCAATGATCATTTCAGCAGGATGATCGAATACAGGAGCATTGACCAATTCTGCATTTTCGTATTCAAAGGAAAATTTTATCGTTTCAAGCTCTTTTACAGAAGGATTGATGCCATACAAATGCCAACCCTTTCTAATTTTTCCAACAGCTTTTAATTCGTATAACCCGTCCGATATTTTTTTTGATTGAACAGAGAATCGCACCAGACTATCTGTTTGTGCAAATACAGTAATGCCGAAAAAAATAAGTATTAGACTGACGAAAAATTTCCTCATGTTATTGCTGATTTTTTAAAGGAAGACGCTATGAGCCTCGAGCCTTTGCTCACAGCTCGCAGCTATATCCTCATAGCTTTCTTATAACCTACTTATTGCAATTTGATCTCGAATGATCTTTTTACCGGCGGCAAACATTCTTCGTCGTTACAAACCATGTATTCCACTGTTCCGGAAACAGTTGTATTGGCTTTAACTTTCAATTTAGCGGTTTGAACAAACTGAACACTGTTTGAAAAGAAAGCTACTTCTGAGTGAAAATTTGGATCATTCACTTTTTCTAATTTCCCGATCTCTGCGATCTTTCCATCAAGCACCACTAAAGGATTTGCTTTGAATGTAAACTTTGTTGGAACAGGGCCTTTGCCTGTGAACTGAGAATATATATGCCAGGGCTTCTCTACTGTGGCAGTAGCAATTAATTCATATACGCCATCTGATTTCTTTTTGCTTTCAAACTTCCAACTCACCGGATTTTTAGGCTGGGCAAACACATTCAGAACACTCATAAGAACGATCAAAGCAAATATTATCTTCTTCATAATTTATGTTTATTTCTTAGCTGTGGGCTAAGAGCAAAAGCTCACAACTCGAAGCTTCTCTAATTCAATCCCAAAATTTCAAATACTTTTTTCCCGTCGATATTATTCAATGCTGATGAAGTAGCCCTTTCAGGATGCGGCATCATTCCAAAAACATTTCCCTTATTATTACGGATACCGGCAATATTCCTTACAGTTCCATTGGGATTATTTTTTGCATCCACATTGCCATTCTCATCGCAATAGCGGAAAATGACCTGACCATTTGCTTCTAATTCATCCAATAATTTTTCATTAGCATAATATCTTCCATCGCCATGCGCGATCGGAATTTTTAAAGGTTCCCCATTCTCTGTCTTTATGAAAACATTCTTGCAGGCAAATTGTTGTTGCCCGTTTGAAAGTAGTACACCTGGCAATAAATGACTTTCACATAATATTTGAAATCCGTTACAAACGCCCAATACTTTACCCCCCTTATTGGCAAATTCGATCACGCTTTGCATCATGGGGCTAAAACGGGCAATGGCTCCGCAACGCAGATAATCGCCGTAAGAAAAGCCTCCGGGCAATATGATGCAATCATCAGTTGTAAACATACTCAGGTCTTTATCCTTATGCCAAAGCATGATCACTTCCTTTCCAAGATCCTTTTGCAAAGTATCCTGCATGTCCCTGTCGCAATTAGAACCGGGAAAAACAACTACGCCGAATTTCATAGTAAAAGTTTAGCTGTAAAGATAATATCCACAAATAAATAGACCGTTAAATCTTGATAAGCATCCAGTTATTGTGGATAACAATGGCGACTGCGATCCAGAACAGCAAATTGGGTAGCCATAGCCGTTTGGGATTCAAAAAAGCATTGGAAATAAAGGAAACCAATGGAACGGTAAATAAGATGCCTGATTCGATCCCTGCATTTTTAAACACGAATGGAACAGGCAGGAGGATCAGTAACATTACCAGCATCACAGACCAGTTTTTTCTTAACTGTATCACCATTCTGTTCGTTGCAGGTATCCAGTAAATAAAACCGATCAATAATAAGAGGGCCATGGCAGACAGATCGACCAAAAGCCAGATATCTGCTTGTTTTACCGGAAGCATAAATTGAATATCCGGGATGAAATGAAACAATTCATTCATGTTATTAGTGAGGAATAAGCCAGATATCAAAAAGTAATA
>CAIMKO010000130.1 GCA_903841915.1 uncultured Chitinophagaceae bacterium
CATTTTGGCGAATTACAGAATTTTCCCCACAGCCCGAACAATACGCCAATAATGAGTTTCAGACTTATATCTTTGCAGCCGTTATGAAGAATATCAGGAACTTTTGCATTATCGCACATATTGACCACGGCAAAAGCACGTTGGCAGATCGTTTATTGGAGCATACGCATACCATTGGAGCCCGTGATATGATGAATCAGGTGTTGGATGATATGGATCTGGAACGCGAAAAAGGGATCACCATTAAAAGTCATGCTATTCAGATCAATTACCCTTATAAAGGGGAAGAGTATATTTTGAACCTGATCGATACTCCAGGACACGTTGATTTCAGTTATGAAGTGAGTCGTGCATTGGCCGCATGTGAAGGTGCGTTGCTGTTGGTTGATGCTTCGCAGGGAATTCAGGCGCAAACCATCAGCAATTTATATTTAGCGATAGATAATGATTTGGAAATTATTCCTGTCATCAACAAGATCGACATGGATGGAGCGAAAATTCCGGAAGTGACTGATCAGATCGTTGATCTAATTGGTTGCAAAGCTGAAGATATTTTATTAGCAAGTGGTAAAAGCGGAATTGGAATTGATGAAATTTTAGAAGCCATTGTTAGCCGTATACCTGCGCCACAAGGCAGTTATGATGCTCCTTTGCAGGCGTTGATATTTGATAGTGTGTTTAACAGTTTCCGGGGTATCATTGTTTACTACAGAATATTGAACGGTGTGCTGAAGAAAGGAGATAAGATTCGTTTCGTTGCATCCGGACAAGATTATTTTGCTGATGAAGTGGGCGTTTTAAAATTAACAATGACCCCTAAAGATGAAGTCAAAGCAGGAGATGTGGGTTATATCATCACAGGAATCAAAGTAGCTAAAGAAGTGAAAGTAGGAGATACCATCACTTTGGCAAATAATCCCGGAAAAATGATCCATGGTTTTGAAGAAGTAAAACCAATGGTATTTGCAGGAATTTATCCTGTGAATACAGATGATTTTGAAGAGTTGCGCGATTGTATGGATAAACTGCAGTTGAATGATGCATCACTCACTTTCGAATTAGAAACTTCTCAAGCATTGGGCTTTGGCTTCCGTTGCGGATTTCTGGGATTGCTGCATATGGAAATCATTCAGGAACGCCTGGAACGTGAATTTAATCAAACAGTCATTACTACTGTGCCAAACGTTGGATTCTATGCATATACTTCAAAAGGAGATAAATTAACCGTGAACAATCCTTCTGAGATGCCGGATCCCACTAAATTAGACAGGATAGAGGAGCCTTTTATACGGGCGCAGATCATTTCAATGCCCGACTATATCGGTAATATCATGACCCTCTGCTTGGGAAAGCGCGGTATTCTTATCAATCAGAGTTATTTAACACCAACAAGGGTTGAATTGACTTTTGAAATGCCTTTAACAGAGATTGTATTTGATTTTTATGATAAATTAAAAAGTCAGACAAGAGGGTATGCTTCATTCGATTATTCGCCTATAGGCTATCGGGAAGCGGATATCGTAATGATGGATATCTTATTGAACAATGAAAAAGTAGATGCATTAAGTGCATTGATCCATCGCAGCCGTGCACAGGAATTTGGTAGGAAGTTATGTGAAAAATTAAAAGAACTGCTGACCAAACAACAATTCCAGATCGCTATTCAGGCAGCCATTGGAGCAAAAGTTATCGCCCGCGAAAACATATCTGCCATGCGCAAAGACGTTACTGCAAAATGCTATGGGGGTGATATCAGCCGTAAAAGAAAATTACTGGAGAAACA
>CAIMKO010000131.1 GCA_903841915.1 uncultured Chitinophagaceae bacterium
AGTAAAGAACGCAATTGATATCCACTCATTGCGGTAAAGAAAGGTTAATTGTTCTGTTGCAGTGGGAAGCTAATTACATGCTTTAATCTGCTTGTTGCAAGTAAAATGTTACACTTATGGATATTTAAAAAGGGGACCAGCCCCTTTTTAAATCATTTACTATTAAATTATTTCAATGGAAGTACAAATGAGGTGACTGCTGATGCTGCAGCCAGACTTGGAAAAACCGTCAAGCCAGTTATCGGATCATCATATTCATCATTTGCAAAACCATCACCATAGGCTTTCACATAAATGGTTTGACCGGGTTTAAATCCTCTTGATACAAACCATGCTATGCTGTGATTATAATCATTCATCTCATTTGCTTTTCCTGAAAATCTTTCTTTCTCTGTTGCTGAATAGTTAGCAGCACTCACACCGGCATTATCACTGAAGAATAAACGAATGGGCTTTAATGTCGCAGAACTATTGACAAAAACCGGTTCGATATGCACACCATTCGGTGCTACGCCCGACTGAATGAGGGAAGCCATATTGCTGTTTGCATCAAAGAAAGAAGTTTGTATGGCAGTAACAGCAATATTGGATAGCTGGTTTAAAGATCGTGAATGTGAAATAAGTGTTGTTGCATGATTGGTTGCAGCATGATTGACTCCCATCAATTTTCCGCTGCCATAACCTTCTTTAGAATAAGTAATATCGTAAGTGCCGGCAGGAATACTATCTAAGGTCCATCTGCCATCTGCTCCTGTTTTTGTACTAACATTATTATTGTCAATGCTCACAGTGACAGCACTGTTATCTGCACTGACAGCACCTTCATTATTATACAATAAAACGGTGCCTGTAATATTGCCACGATTATTGGCAGCAAGAATAAGATCTGGAACGGTAACAGAATTGTGCGGACTGTTCTTACCGCATGCCGCAAAAACGAGCAATAGAAGAATGACTGACTTTTTCATGATTTTAGTTGTTGTATTGAGTATTAAACAGCAAACTGATCGCTGTTCGATTGTATGTTAAAAAAACGGCTTTTCTGCTGAATTACAAAACAGAATATCAGGATTTATTCTGCTACAGGTAGGCCATGCATTTTCAAAAAGGAAAGTTTATCCCAGTAACCTCTTTGGAATATTATTTTGCCTTCGGTGATATGAAAGAATCCGCAGCCTCTTAAACCCAATGGGTCTTTCCATTCCAGGATGGCCCAATCAGCATCTTCAAAGATATTTTCAATGATGCAAATCATTGCTGCATTTGCAAAATCATCGGCAAACATCTGCCTGATGGCTGCTTTACCCACAACAGGTTCATTAGCCACCTGATGATTGATGGCATCTTCATGATACAATTCAGCCAGGGCTTTGACATCTTTTCTATTGAAAGCTTCCACCCATTTGGAAACAATTTCTTTTGCTTTCATTTCAATTAAAAATTAAGGAATATCGTTTCGACTATTGACTATTGACTATTGACTATTGACTATTGACTATTGACTATTGACTCCCGACTCCAAACTAACCCCTTCCTTTAAAATCATTCATGCTTTTATAAACGCCCATCCACTTGCCAACAATTAAGTCAAACCAACGTGTTGGCAAAATGCCTTTTATAAATGGCAGTGTATATACAATGCCCGGCATTCTGACAAACAACTTATTCTTTTCTATGCCCCTGATTATTTTTTTTGCCGCAACATTCGGATCGACTATGGGAATAATATTGCTGGTAACACCATCAAACATTCCGGTGTTGATGTAGTAAGGAGTCACTGTTGTTACTTTAACATTCGTGTTTTCGTTTTCCATTTCCAGACGTAATGAATCACTCCAGCCGATCACCGCCCATTTGCTCGCCACATATACACTCATCTTGGGGTTACTCACCAAACCCGCTGCCGATGCGATGTTCACGATATGACCAGTTTTGGCTGCGATCATATCAGGTAAAAATTCTTTGCTGATATGCATCAATGCACTGCTGTTGATGACCATCGTTCTGTCAATATCACTGTGCGAATGTTCGTTGAATGATTTGCCAACTACAATGCCTGCATTATTAATTAAAATATCAATCTTGC
>CAIMKO010000132.1 GCA_903841915.1 uncultured Chitinophagaceae bacterium
AACAGCAACGCATCGATATTTTGGTAGGAACACAAATGGTGGTAAAGGGGCTTGATTTTGAGCACGTGAATTTGGTAGGAATCATTGATGCAGACGGCATTTTAAACTTCACTGATTTCCGCGTCAATGAAAGAGCCTTTCAATTGATGGAACAGGTAAGCGGACGTGCAGGACGTAAAGACGGCAAAGGACATGTTTTGGTGCAGGTAAGCAATATGCATCATCCTGTGTTGCAATTCGTGAAAGAACATGATTATAAAAAATTGTTCTATTACGAACTGGAAAGCCGTAAAGCTTATGACTATCCGCCTTTCACAAGATTAATTAGCATCATCTTCAAACACAAAGAAAAACATATTGCCGAAGAAGCTGCCAATATCATGATGCAGGGGCTAAAACGCAATTATGGCAATTATCTGAACGGGCCTGCCCAACCTGTGGTTGACAGGGTCCGTAATCAATTTATCTGGGAGATACTACTGAAATTACCAAAAGATACAGCACTCATCAATCATTGCAAAAAAGAGATAGAGCAGCAAACCGTCATCATTCAAACCAATAAGAATTATCGCAGTGTAACCATCTTACCTGATGTTGATCCAATTTAATTATGCTTGCCCTTCTTTGTTGACTAAGACTTTGCAAGTAACTCTATTGCATCATATTCATATACAAATTTTCCTTGTACTTCCTGTTTGGCAGCCTTCACCATTGCGACTGCAAGCATTTCACCCTGAATGGCTTTGTATTTGCTTAAGGAGCCCAAAAGCACTATTGACAAAGCTTTGAATACGCCCTGAAATATATTTTCGGCAAACCGAAATTCCTTTCTGTTACCCAATAACATGGACGGTCTGAAAATATGCAAGCTGTTAAACCCAACAACACTGATAGCATCTTCCAGTTCACCTTTCAAGCGTAAATAGAAATTCGAAGATGCCGCATTGGCTCCCACAGATGATACCATTGAAAAACTTTGATACCCCGCTGCTTTACCAAGTGTTGCAGCATTCAGAGGGATATCATAATCGATGCTACGGTACAATTGATTATCACCTTTTACATTTTTTTGTGTTGTGCCGATGCAACTGAAAATGCAATTGCCTGTTCCCAACTTGTTCTGATAATCGTTGAGATCAGCAAAGTTGACGATCACTGTTTCCAGTTTTGGGTGCTCAAGCAAGATCGGCTTCCGCACCAGTATCCTTACTTTACTAAATGATTCATCTTTTAATAGTGCTTGTGTAACCAGATTGCCGATCATTCCACTTGCACCAATGACAACTGCTGTTTGTTGCTGCATATTTCTTTATTTTGCTAGATGCAAATTCAGGAAAATATTTCATTAAAGCCTTTTAATACTTTTGGCATCGATGCAAAGGCTAAATTCTTCTCATCCTTTGCAACCATTGATGAATTAATTGAACTGCTCTCCCACTCCCGACTAAAGACTCTGGTCTCCAGACTCATCCTGGGTGGCGGTAGCAATATCTTATTCACCAAAGATTTTGATGGCATTGTTTTAAAGAATGAATTAAAAGGAATTCAATTAATAAAAGAAGATGATAAATTCTTTTATGTAAAAGCTGCAGCCGGTGAATTATGGCATGAGTTTGTTTTGTATTGCATCAAACATAATTATGCGGGTGTGGAGAATCTGAGTTTGATCCCCGGTAGCGTTGGCGCTAGCCCGATGCAGAATATCGGAGCATATGGTGTTGAGATAAAAGATGTGTTTGAAGAACTGGAAGCCTATCATATCAATGATAAAAGCATTCAAACCTTCTCTTTGGAAGAATGCGCATTCGGTTACAGGGAATCCATATTCAAGAAAAAATACAAAGACCAGTTTGTGATATTGAATGTTACTTATAAATTAAGAAAGCTGGCACAGTACAATACTACCTATGGCGCTATCACCAAAGAACTGGAAAAAGATGGAGGGAAAGAATTATCGATCAAAAATATTTCCGATACAATTATAAATATTCGTAAAAGCAAATTGCCCGATCCAAAGATCGTTGGAAATGCAGGAAGCTTTTTTAAGAATCCCGTTGTATCGAAATTCCGCTGGCATTTTATATGGGAACAACATAAGGATGTTTCAGCTTATAAGATAGACGACATGCATTATAAGATAGCCGCAGGATGGCTGATAGAGCACTGTGGATGGAAGGGTTTCCGCAAAGGCGACGCAGGCTGCAATCTTTTACAGGCATTGGTATTAGTCAATTACGGAAAAGCAACAGGGCAAGAGATCTTTGACCTGAGTGAAGAGATCATACAGTCAGTTAAAAATAAATTTGGTATTGAACTGGAAAGAGAAGTTAATAT
>CAIMKO010000133.1 GCA_903841915.1 uncultured Chitinophagaceae bacterium
ATTTTGTACAGCTCACAGCCGTAATCAGTAGAAGAGCGTATAGTTTAAGATTTTTATACTTTATCATACGATTGATTTTTATATTGAATTATAAAGAAAAGTTTAAGCCAAATGAAATTGTTCTGCCTGTTGGATAAGGAATATACTCAATTGATCTTGAAGGATAATTTCCGCTACTCTTATCGATATTAACTTCCGGATCGAAACCAGAGAATTTTGTGATCACTAACAAATTGTTTGCAGTAACAAAAGCATTCAGGTTCTTCACATATTTTCCGGCATTTCCGAAATGATATGAGAAAGAAACGTTTCTTATTTTGAAGAAATTGCCGCTTTCCAGGAATCTTGTAGAAGCACCTACCGCACTTGTGTTAGGATTTTCTGTAGAGTTGTAAGCATTCTTATCGATATTTCTACCGTTAGCAATACCGGCAATATTGGTTACACTGGTTGCTGTGTTATTATATACTAAATAACCTCCTGCACCACCACCATTGATCACAAACGTCATTTGTTTGAATTTCAAAGTTGTGCTGATACCATAGTTATTATGTGGGTTTGGATCGCCTGCAAAACCAGGATTAGCTCCGATGATCTGAGCGCCTGTGCCATCAAATCCGCCGAATTGTTTCAGGTAGTACGCATCAACCGGTTGGTTGTTGGTAATTGCCTGGCCCAATGTACCTGATACACCCTGACCATTGATCTGACCAGTTTGGATCAAGATATCTTTCCCATTTTGAGTGAAGTTCTTCAACAGGTTCTTATTGTAAGAATAGTTAACATTCAAATCCCATGTGAAGTTCTTATGATCAACCAGATTCATTCCCAAGCCAAATTCAATACCACTGTTCATTAAGTTAGCAGGAAGGTTGATGAAGTAGATAGAAGCAGGAGCCGGTTGAATGGCAGTGCTTTGGAAAAGTATGTTTGTTGTGTTCTTGCTGTAATAATCTACACTACCCCAGAATTTGTTATTCTTTGTAGCGAAGTCTAAACCGATATTATAAGAATTGGTTTGTTCCCATTTCAGATCCGGGTTAGCAACATTGCTCTGTTGTGCGCTGTTGTAAGAATTGAAATAGAATTGTTCCTGAGAAGCACCAGCAGGGAACTCCTGGTTACCGGTGATACCCCAAGAAGCTCTTAATGCCAAATTAGAGAAGACCTTGCTGTTCTTCATGAAGTCTTCATTAATGATCGCCCATTTAGCACCCACTGAAGGGAAGTAACCGTATTTATTATTTTTACCGAATTTGCTTGAACCATCAGCTCTCATAGTAGCTGTTAAAACGTATTTGTCATTATAGTTCAATACCGCTCTGCCGAAATAAGATTGTAATTCGATCTGCGGATCAACATAAGTTGATGGCACATTTTGTTGATTACCATCCTGCAGCATATTGGTATAAGGAATTCCGATGAAAGTAGCCTGAGTCAGGTTTGTATTAAATCCTTGAGCAGAGAATGAATTATTAGAATAATTAGATTTCCAGTATTCAAAACCTGCGATCGCATCTAAATGCAATTTCTGAGTAAGGTTAGCTTTGTAATTTAAAGTATGGGTGAATGTTTCAGAAGTTAAACGGGCATTTGAAATAGCACCGTATCCCAAACCGGATAAACCGGAAACACCTTGTACAAAACCATAGTCATTGGTTGTTCTTGAACCAACACTATTGTTAACAGCATACAAGAATTTGTATTCCAAATTATCCATGAGTTTGTATGCTGCAGAGATATTTCCTAATACTGTATTTACAGAAGCGATATCAGAAACTGAGGCCAACATAGCCAAAGGATTACCTGAACCGTTTGTAGGATAAACATAGTTACCGCTAGCGTCTGTCATCTTAGTAGTAGGATTCCATTGCAAAATTGAACTGATCAAGTTACCCACTGAACCCGGTGTATTTGAAACCGGTACTAAACTTTCTGTAGTATGACCTGAAGTTACATTGAAACCTAAAGTCAATCTCTTATCGAGGAATTTGTATGTACCACTTACGTTAGCAACATACTTGTCTAAGTTTGAATTTTTGATGATACCGTTGGTAGAAGATCCCATGAATGAAGCACGGAATTTACCATTCTCATTACCACCGCTGAAAGCCAGGTTATAGTTCTGAGACATTTTTGAGTTCTGAAGTTCTTTGAACGCATCAACACTTGCGCCATTATCCTGACCTGTTACTTTATATTTAGCCAAAGCGCTTTTGAAATCTCCTGCACTTAATACAGCAAATTTTTTCATATAACCTGCATTAAGACCCCAGCTTGTGCCGAACTCTAATTTAGCAGGACCTGCACTACCTGTTTTGGTAGTGATCACAATTACACCATTTGCACCGCGAGAACCGTAGATAGCAGCAGAAGACGCATCTTTCAATACATCGATGCTGGCGATATCATTAGGATTGATATAAGTTAAAGGGTTTCCGTCGGGTGTAGCACCGCCATATGCGGGGTTTCCCGGATTTGGTCTGGCAGATCTACCATCTAAAGGCACACCATCAACAACATATAATGGATTATTTACCGCACGGATAGAGTTATTACCTCTGATCTTAACAGTAGTAGCAGCACCGGGCTGACCATTTGTTTGAGTGATTTCCACACCTGCTACTTTATTTTGCAATAATTGATCAGGAGCCGCAGCAAGACCCTGATTGAAATCTTTCGCCTGAACAGAAGCAACCGCACCTGTTACATCTTTTTTACGAGCAGTACCGTAA
>CAIMKO010000134.1 GCA_903841915.1 uncultured Chitinophagaceae bacterium
GCTGGCATCAACAATATTATCATTATATACTGCATACAATTATTTTTTTATTGACGGGAAGGTGAATGGGGTATTTCAAAAGATTATTGCTTTAAAATATACCTGGCTTCAATTCCTGCCTACCGGACAGGCAGGCTCTCCGAATGTATCGATTGATATGGGGATCATCCTCGATCCTATTTCTGTGATGATGATCGTGGTGGTAACATTTGTTTCTTTGATGGTGCATGTTTTCAGTCTTGGTTATATGAAAGGCGAAGAACGGTTTGCCACTTATTATGCATTTCTTTCTTTGTTTACCTTCTCAATGCTTGGATTGGTATTGGCATCCAACATTTTCCAGATATACATGTTCTGGGAATTAGTAGGGGTTTCATCGTTCTTATTGATCGGATATTATTTTGAGAAACCCTCCGCAGTTGCCGCAGCAAAAAAAGCATTTATTGTTACAAGGTTTGCGGATCTCGGCTTTTTAATTGGCATATTAATTCTAGCTTTTTACAGCGGAACATTAGATTTTGGTGTGTTGATAGAAAGATTAACAACAACTCAATCTTCACAATATATCAATATCACTTCTGCATCATTTCTGGGTGCATCGATGCTGACATGGGGATTGACATTGGTTTTTATCGGTGGTGCAGGTAAGTCTGCCATGTTCCCTTTACATATCTGGTTGCCGGATGCGATGGAAGGTCCAACGCCTGTTTCGGCATTGATACATGCAGCCACAATGGTGGTTGCGGGCGTTTACCTGGTAGCAAGACTATTCCCGGTATTTTCAATAGATGTAACCGCATTACAAATTGTAACCTATGTTGGGGCATTCTCTGCATTGCTTGCAGCCGTGATTGCATGTACACAAACAGATATCAAAAGGGTATTGGCATATTCAACCATGTCGCAGATCGGTTACATGATGTTTGCATTAGGTGTTTCAAAATATGGCGGAGAGAATGGATTGGGCTATATGGCTTCCATGTTCCATTTGTTTACACATGCTTTCTTTAAATCATTATTATTCTTGGGTGCGGGCGCAGTGATACATTTAATGCATAGTAATGAGATGAAGGACATGGGCGGATTAAGAAAAGTAATGCCCATAACGCACATCACATTTTTGATTGCATGTCTGGCTATTGCAGGGATTCCACCATTTTCAGGGTTCTTTAGTAAGGAAGAGATCTTATTAGCAGCCTATCAGTCCAATTTGTTGGTGTATGGAATTGCTGTATTTACTTCAGGGTTGACTGCATTTTATATGTTCCGTTTGTATTATTCGATTTTCTGGAGTAGGGAAGCGCATGTACATGATACACATCATGGCGAGGGAACTTTCTCTATGAAACTCCCTTTGATTATTTTAGGCACATTGGCGTTAGTTGCAGGATTTGTTCCTATCTCATCTTTAGTAACTTCAGATGGTGCGTCATTGGATACGCATATAGATATTAAATTTTCAGCATTACCTGTTATCCTGGCTATTTTAGGAATTGCCATGGCAACATTTTTATATAAAACAAAAAGCGAAAGAGCAGCAACTGTTGCAGAAGGATTTGGCGGACTTTATACTGCTGCCTACAAGAAATTTTATATTGACGAAATATATCTTTTCGTAACGAAGAAAATTATTTTCAATCTTATCGGCAGACCGGCCGCATGGATCGATAAAAATATTGTGGATGGTTTCATGAATTTATTAGCAACTACAACAGGAAAAATTTCTGAATTGATCAAAGGATTTCAATCGGGCAAAGTGCAGAACTATGCTTTGTATTTTTTTTGTGGAATTTTAGGATTGGCTGTGTTGTTTATTTATTTATGGAATTGAGCGAAGTGAATGGTCAATTGAGAATGACGAGTTTGGTTTGATGAATAAAGAGAAAAGCGTACAAGAGTGCGACGCAAGAAATGTTGAATAAAAAATAACAGCCGGGGTATAAAAATATAAAAAAATGAATTTATCGATTTTGATCATCTTGCCTTTGATTACCACTTTTGCAATTTTATTTGTGAAAGGGTTGAAGCAGGTAAGAACTGTTGCGTTGATTGGATCGGCAGCACAATTTTTATTGTCGCTTGATCTTTTATTTGTGTACTGGAAAGAACGAGCAGCGGGTAACACAACACAATTTTTATTTGATTTTGATTACACCTGGTTTGCGCCATTGAATATTCATTATCATATTGGCGTTGATGGTATTTCTGTTGCAATGATCTTGTTGACTTCTTTTGTTGTAATTGCAGGTGTATTGGTTTCTTGGACACAGGAAACATTGAACAAGGAATTTTTCTTTCTCTTATTATTCTTAAGTGTTGGCGCTTACGGTTATTTTATTTCGTTGGATATTTTTACTTTATTCTTCTTTTTAGAAGTAGCAGTGATACCTAAATTTTTATTGATCGGTATTTGGGGAAGTGGTAAAAAAGAATACAGTGCCATGAAATTAGCTTTGATGTTGATGGGAGGATCAGGATTGGTTTTTGTTGGATTAGCCGGATTATATTTTAATACAAGTATTAATGGTGCACATAGTTTTGATCTTATTCAGATATCACAAATGCATATTGATATTGCCGCACAAAAATTATTTTTCCCGTTTGCATTTGTAGGCTTTGGAATATTTACCGCATTGTTTCCATTTCACACATGGGTGCCTGATGGCCACTCATCAGCACCAACAGCTGCTTCAATGTTCCTGGCAGGTATTTCCATGAAACTCGGTGGCTACGGCTGTTTGCGAGTAGCAACTTATTTAATGCCAGATGCAGCTCATTATTATTCATGGGTAATCATTTTATTGGCAACCATCGCCATCATCTATGGAGCATTTGCTACGATGATGCAGAAGGACTTGAAATATATCAACGCATATTCATCTGTAAGTCACTGCGGATTTGTTTTATTGGGAATAGGAATGCTTACGCAAACATCCATCACCGGAGCAGTATTGCAAATGGTATCACATGGGTTGATGACAGCACTTTTCTTCGCTGCCATCGGTATGATCTATAGTAGAACACATACACGAATGGTGGAACAATTGGGGGGATTATTGAAAGTAATTCCATTTATCTCTACTGTATTTGTGATCGCAGGTTTATGCTCTTTGGGATTGCCGGGCTTCAGTGGATTTGTTGCAGAGATGACAGTATTTATGGGTAGTTGGCAAAATCCTGATCAATGGTATCGGCTGGCAACAATCTTGGCTTGTGCATCCATAGTTGTAACGGCTGTTTATATTTTACGTGCAACTGGAAAAACAGTAATGGGACCAATCACGGATCTTCATTATCATGGTTTAGCCGATGCAACTTGGAATGAAAAAGTTGCAACAGGAATTTTGATCATCGGCATAGTTGCTATTGGTGTTGCGCCATTTTGGATCAATCAATTGGTAACACCGGGAGCTGAGAATATTTTTCAACATTTGGGAAACGTGCTAAAATGAATGTAGATTATGGGGACTGATTTTTTTATATTGATGAAACAGGAGTTGGTGATCATAGCCATCATCTTTGTTCTGCTGTTCATAAAAGTAGGAAGCAAGGAGTGGAAGAACGAAAACATTCTGAATCTTGTAAACGTTTTGTTGCTTTTCAATTTTGTGATTGGATTTTTCTGGAATGAAGACGGTATATTATTCAATGAAATGTTCAGGACCAATAAACTGATCGTTACTGAAAAGAGTATCCTTAGTTTAGGCACTTATATAATTTCGCTGCAATCTTATTCTTGGTTGAAGAATCATAAACATGTTTTGGAATTTTACATGCTGTTGCTTTCAACTTTAGTTGGAATGTTCTTTATGATCTCAGCAGGAAATCTATTGATGTTTTATTTGGGATTAGAATTATCAACTATTCCATTGGCCGCACTTGCAAACTTTGATCTCGAAAAGAGAAAATCATCCGAAGCTGCTTTTAAATTGATCATCTCTTCTGCATTTTCGTCCGGACTATTATTGTTTGGTATTTCTCTGATGTACGGTACAACCGGAACTTTGATCTTTTCTGAAATCTCTCAGCATTTAAACGGTAATCCTTTACAAATATTTGCATTCATCTTATTGATTGCAGGGTTCTCCTTTAAAATTTCTGTAGTTCCTTTTCATTTATGGACAGCCGATGTTTACGAGGGAGCGCCTGTCTCTGTTACTTCTTATTTGTCGGTTATTTCAAAAGGCGCTGTATTATTTGTTTTTGTTTCCGTTTTATATACGGTCTTCAAACCATTGGCAGCAACATGGTATAATATGTTATTTGTCCTATCGGTATTGACGATGATCACAGGTAATTTGTTTGCAATTCGGCAGAATAATTTAAAACGATTCTTGGCATTTTCGTCTATTGCACAAGTTGGTTTTATTTTGATTGGTATTTCAGGAGCATCTCAAACAGGCACAGCCTCTGTTATTTATTTTGTGCTGATCTATATTTTCTCCAATCTAGGCGCATTTGGTGTGATAGGATTGGTTAGTGCGTTGACCGGAAAAGAGAATATAGAAGATTATAAAGCATTTTATAAGACCAATCCTTTACTGTCATGGGTATTGGCCATCTCTTTATTTTCATTGGCAGGCATTCCGCCAACTGCGGGTTTCTTCGGTAAATTCTTTTTATTGATGGCCGGAGCCGGGCAGGGGAATTATATACTTATCACTATCGCTGCATTAAACATGATCGTTTCTTTATATTATTATTTGAAAGTAGTAAAAGCTATTTTCATGGATGAGAATGAAACGCCGATTGAAAAATTAACGATTCCTGCATCACCAAAATTAGCTTTGTTCATTTGTATTGCAGGCATCGTATTAACAGGATTGATGAGTTATGTGTATGAATATATTTTCTCATTGACCAGTGCTTTCTAACTAACTACTTAACATTTATAACTTATAACTCGATATGGCTATCAATCAAAATCATACAACAGAAGAATTGAATGCTGTTAAATGTGCCATTGTAGAAAAATTAGTTTCACCGGAGCGAGCAGAATTTTTAAAGAAACTCTTACAATTCAATAAATATAGGGTAGAGATAGCAACAACCCCGCCACCCAAAGCCGCAGCTGCAAAGCCTTTAGCAGAGGGAGAAGTTGCACCCCCGCCCCCACCTCCACCGCCTCTTACATTTACAGTTGGGGTCACGGATCTTGCTTTTAATTCCATCAATGCTATTTTCAGCAGATTGTTACATTCAGAGAATGGGCATGTTGTTACTCAAGCTTACTGGTATCAGAAAGAAGCGGTCTCTCATGATGAGATTCCATATTATGAAAGTAAGGTGAAGTTGTAAAGACTGTAATTCATTCAAGAATATCTCATATAATTAAAAAGGAACTTCATTCGAAGTTCCTTTTTCGTTTTTCCCTTGATGTGGGCAGCCTAAATGTTGATTATCTTTTTATACCAAAGACAATACAACAAAGGCCAAAATAATAAGTGTAACAATAATTTTCATAACAGAAGTTTGTCAGGTTATATAATTAAAATTCCTTTAAAACAGTTAAATCAGAACCTGATACGGAGTAAAAAATGAGAGGTACTGTCCACTAAACGATATTTTATTAAGTTTATTGCACAAAAAAAGGAATCCATTTTCAGGATTCCTTTTTTTCATTTATAGAGCAATCATTAAAGGCCTTTGAGAGTTACCAAACGGTCCCATTTGTTTTGTCTTGCTTCTTCTGACTGTTGCATGAACCTTTCAGCTAATGCAGGGTCTTTCGCTTTGATGATATTAAACCTGTTTTCATGATACATGAAATCGCTTAACGGCATTGAAGCTTCTTTTGAATCGATCACAAAACGCTGTCCTTTTTCTTTTAATGGGTTGTAATGGAATAATGGCCAGTAACCGGACTTAACTGCGAAATCTTGTTCTTCAGCACCATGTGCCATATCAATTCCGTGTGCAATGCAATGACTGTATGCAATGATCAAAGAAGGACCAGGGAATGCTTCTGCTTCCAAAATGGTTCTGATGGTATGTGCATCATTTCCACCCATTGCAATTTGTGCAACATAGGCTGTGCCATGTGCAATTGCTTGTAAAGCTAGATCTTTTTTACCTGTTGTTTTTCCGTTTACAGAGAATTTGGCACTTGAGCCGAGCGGTGTTGATTTAGACTTTTGTCCGCCGGTATTGGAATATACTTCTGTATCAAGAACCATGATATTTACATTTTCTCCTGTAGATAAAACATGATCCAATCCACCGTATCCAATATCATAAGCCCAGCCATCACCACCAATGATCCAAACAGATTTTTCTGCAAGGAAATCGGCCAGATGATACAAATTATGCGCAGCAACGGATCTTTGACCACGTAAACGATGTTTCAGTTCTTTGATCAGTTCATGTTTCACATGAATTTCAGATTCTGATGTTTCAGTAGTATTAATGATTGATTCAGCCAACTCATCACCGACAACATGCCTTAATTCATTTAGTAAAGAAATAGCACCGATTTTTTTATGGTCATTCGCCATTTTAATACCAAGTCCAAATTCTGCATTGTCTTCGAACAGTGAATTTGCCCAGGCTGGCCCAACACCTTCTTTATTCTTTGCCCATGGTGTTGTTGGTAAATTACCACCGAAGATAGATGAGCAACCAGTTGCATTGGCAACAATCATTCTTTCGCCGAACAATTGAGTCAGTAATTTCAAATATGGAGTTTCCCCGCAACCAGAACATGCACCGGAAAATTCAAATAATGGTTGGAAGAATTGAGAGCCTTTTACTGTAGCGCGATTTATTCTTGTACGATCTACTTCTGGAATAGACAGGAAGAAATCCCAGTTTTGTTTTTCGGCTTCCTGGATAGGAGTTTTATCAAACATGTTGATGGCCTTATGGCCGGGATCAGTTTTGCTGGTCATTGGACAGAACTCAACACATAAAGTACAACCGGTACAATCTTCTGTTGAAACTTGTAAAGTATATGCTTCTTTAGTTTTATCCCATTCCTTACCGATTGGATCTACATGTTTAAATTCTGCAGGTGCGCCAGTCAATAATTCTTTATCATAAATTTTTGGACGAATGGCTGCATGCGGACAAATCATAAAGCATTTACCACATTGCGTACAAAGATCTGCATCCCAAACCGGTACCGCGTCTGCGATATTTCTCTTTTCGTATTTTGTAGTGCCTGAAGGGAAAGTACCGTCAATCGGTAAAGCACTTACAGGAAGGTCATCTCCGTCGCCGGAAATAATTCTACCTAAAACATCTTTAACAAAATCTGGAGAATTACTTGGAACAACGTCATCTAAAGGAACATCTCCTACTTTCAGATTCTTATAATCTATTTCATAAAGATTGGCCAAAGTTTGATCTACTGCTTCATAATTTTTCTGAACAACAGCTTCGCCTTTCTTCCAGTAAGATTCGTAAATGGCTTCTTTGATCTTTTCGATAGCCTCTTCTCTTGGTAATACATTGCTGATGGCAAAGAAACAAGTTTGAAGGATAGTATTGATACGGTTACCCATTCCGGCATCTTTTGCTACTGTATAAGCGTTGATGGCATAGAACTTCAGGTGTTTTTCAATGATCTCTTGCTGTATCTTTCTTGGCAGCATACCCCATACCTTGTCTTTTTCGTAAGGCGCATTCAGTAAGAATGTTGCTCCATATTCTGCTTCTTTTAATATATCATATTTCATCAGATAATTAAAATGATGACAGGCAATAAAGTTTGCAGATTGGATCAGATAAGTAGAACGGATTGGTTTTTCGCCAAAACGTAAATGTGATGCAGTAAGTGAACCTGATTTTTTAGAATCGTATACAAAATATCCCTGAACAAAGAAATCGGTCTTATCTCCGATAATCTTAATTGAGTTTTTATTGGCACTCACTGTACCATCTGCACCTAGTCCAAAAAAGAGTCCGCGGAATTTATGTTGAGAATCGAGATTAAAGGTTTTATCATACCACAAACTCAAATGAGTAACATCGTCATCAATGCCAATAGTAAAATGATTTTTTGGATGTTTTTGCTTGAGTTCTTTGAAAACACCCTTTACCATAGCAGGAGTGAATTCTTTAGAAGATAAACCGTAGCGTCCGCCGATTACATGTGCATGATGATTTTCCTGAGATTCGTTCAATGCATTTACAACATCCATGTAAAGCGGTTCAGCCATACTGGTTGGTTCTTTGCAACGATCTAAAACTGCAATGCTTACAACTGATTTAGGTAATGCTTTAATGAAATGCTGAACAGAGAACGGACGGAATAGGCGAACATTAATCATACCTACTCTTTTTCCTTCTGAATTCAGATAATCAACAGTTTCCTGAACAGCACATGCGCCTGAGCCCATGATAATGATCACACGATCAGGATGGTCGTGTCCGTAATAATCAAACAATTTATATTTTCTACCCGTCAATGCAGCGAATTTGTCCATTGTTTCTTCAACAATACCGGGCACTTTATCATAGAAAGTATTTGCAGCCTCACGGTTCTGGAAGAATACGTCAGGATTTTGTGCAGTACCGCGGATCGATGGATTGTCGGGTGATAAACCTCTGTCGCGGTGAGCATTTACCAGATCCATATCAATCATTTCAGAAATCACATCGTCAGGTATAACATTTACCTGAGATAATTCATGAGAAGTTCTGAATCCGTCGAAAATATTTAAAAATGGTATCCTTGCTTTTAGGGTTGCTGCTTGGGCAATTAAGGCCAAATCCATTGCTTCCTGTGCCGTATTTCCAAACAACATGGAAAATCCTGTTCCGCGAACTGCCATTACATCACTGTGATCGCCAAAAATGGATAAAGCGTGTGTGGCTAGTGTCCTGGCTGCTATATGAAAAACAGCGGGAGTCAGTTCGCCGGCAATTTTATACATATTCGGAATCATCAATAACAATCCCTGTGAAGAGGTAAAGGTAGACGCCAAAGCCCCGCCATGTAATGCACCGTGTATAGCACCTGCGGCGCCAGCTTCACTTTGCATTTCCATGATTCTCGGAATCTGGCCAAAAATGTTTTTCATTCCTTTTGCACTCCACTCATCTGTCCATTCACTCATTGAGGAAGAAGGTGTAATTGGGTAAATTGCACAAACTTCACTGGTTTTGTAAGCAACATAAGCAGCAGCTTCATTTCCATCCATAATTTCTAAAGAATGGCTGTCTTCTGTTAAAGAAGCCTCTGGTTGTGGTTTAATTGATGTTTCCATGATATTATTATTAACTGTAAGAAAATTGAGAACACGAAAGTAGCTTGATGAATAAGTGGAAAAAATGACGGAAATCAGTTACTTATATGAATTAATGCTTTTTTATAAATAGACTTAAGCCGCAATATTATCGGTAAAAGCAAGATTCAATAGACGCTTCTTTCTCTATTCTAATATCAATTCTGATTATCTTTATCGCTCTAAAATTCTCTTTAGTAATAACACTTATAGTAATGCCTCAAAAAATTTTATCCCTTTTTTTCGTTCTGATATTGGCGATTGCCTGTAAGAGTAAGAAAGAAGAAATTAAGCAGAATCCCGCCGGTCAGGCGGCCGTTGTAGATGTGATAGTTGCAAGCGCCACTTCGGTAAGTAATATTATTGAAGCAAATGGCTCTGTTGTGGCTAATGAATACGTTGAATTACATCCGGAAATAAGTGGAAGGTTAATATTTTTGAATGTTCCGGAAGGAAAAACGGTGCAGCAGGGTACAATTATAGCGCGCATCAATGATGCAGATCTTCAAGCTCAGTTGAGCAAACAAAAAGTAGGATTGGAATTAGCCAAAAGAACTGAAGAAAGGCTAAGAAAATTATTACAGGTTGAAGGCATCAATCAGGCGGATTATGATGCTGCTAAAACAGCTATTGATAGCTATAAGGCTGATATTCAATATACTGAAGCATTGATTGATAAGACAATTATCAAAGCGCCTTTTACAGGAGAGGTTGGATTGAGGCAGGTTAGTACAGGAGCTTATCTTACACCTGCATCATTGATTACAACTGTTCAGCAAAATACTAAGATGAAGATCGATTTCACTTTGCCTGAAATGTATAGTAGTATGGTAAAAATAGGCACTACTGTTGATGTGCAGGCAGATGCGGCAAAAGGCTTGAAAAAGAAAGCCACAATCATTGCCGTTGAACCGCAAGTGAATATCAATACTAGAAATCTGAAAGTGAGAGCCATTTTGCAAGAGGGGAATTTTAATCCGGGAACTTTTGTAAAAGTTTATGTGGCTTCCAGTGTTGATAATAAAGTGATTTTAGTTCCAACAGGATGTATCATTCCGGATGATAAGAATAAGCAATTGATCGTTGTCAAGAATGGCAAAGCCTATTTTGTAAATGTTGAAACAGGATTGCGACAAGCCGACAATATTGAAATAACCAAAGGGGTACAACTTGGCGATTCTGTAGTTGTTACAGGAATATTATTTGCTAGACCTAAAGGAAGTCTAAAAATACGTTCGGTGAAAACACTTGATCAATTGAATAAATAAGAACATCTGGCATTTGATAATTTCATTATTATTTTGAATAGTTATACTTCATGAATATTTCAGAGTTAGCATTAAAGAGGCCGGTATTAGCCACGGTGATGAATCTTGGTATCATACTGTTTGGAGTAGTTGGGTTTACATTTCTGGCAGTACGTGACTATCCCGCTATCGATCCGCCCGTTATTAATGTTTCAACAAGCTATACCGGGGCAAATGCTGATATTATTGAGAGCCAAATTACAGAACCCTTAGAAAAACAGATCAACGGTATTCCCGGTATCCGTACCATTACCTCTTCCAGTACTTTGGGCGGAAGCAATATTACAGTGGAGTTTAATTTAGGAGTTGATCTGGAAGCCGCAGCCAGTGATGTACGTGATAAAGTGGGTCAGGCACAAAGAAGTTTGCCGCAGGATATTGATGCACCGCCAGTGGTATCAAAAGCAGATGCAAACAGCGATCCTATCATCGTAATTGCTGTGCAAAGCCATACTAAAAGCCTGCTGCAATTAAGCGATTACTCAGAAAACGTTTTGCAGCAACAATTACAAACAATTAAGGATGTTAGTTCGGTGGGTATTTTCGGACAAAAGCGCTACAGCATGCGCATATGGCTCAACCCCGATAAAATGAATTCTTATGGTATTGCTTTCAATGATATCGGCACATCATTAAAAAATGAAAACATAGAATTACCTCCCGGTAAGATCTACGGGAATAATACTGAACTGATTATTCGTGCATTGGGAAGGTTCACCAATGAACAACAATTCAGGGATCTGATCATTAAACAAGACGTCAATGGCATTGTTCGTTTAAACGATATCGCCCGTGTTGAATTAGGCCCCGAACAAATAGAACAATCCTGGAAGATCAATGGTTTACATGCAGTAGGTCTGGCCATAACACCACAACCTGGTGCTAATAATATTGAAATAGCGGATGAATTTTATAAGAGGCTTGAACAAATTAAAAAGGCCAATAAATCTGATATTGAATTCAATGTCGTAATCGATAACACCATTAATATCCGAAAATCATTAAGTGAAGTAAAAGAAACTTTATTTATTGCTTTTGGCCTGGTAGTATTGGTTATCTTTTTATTCTTCCGTAATTGGTTAATAGCATTACGTCCGCTGATCGATATCCCCATTTCATTGATCGCTACTTTTTTTGTCATGTATCTGGCTGGTTTCTCCATTAACATTTTAACCTTATTGGGAATTGTATTGGCAACAGGATTGGTGGTGGATGATGGTATAGTTGTCACTGAAAATATTTTTAGAAAATTAGAGGAAGGTTTGCCAATTCGCAAAGCTGCATTGGAAGGAAGTAAAGAGATATTTTTTGCAGTTATTTCTACTTCCATCACATTGGCAGTTGTGTTTTTGCCGGTAATATTCCTTGAGGGATTTGTTGGAAGATTATTTCGCGAGTTTGGGGTAACACTGGCGGCGGCAGTTTTAATTTCTGCATTTGTTTCATTAACTATTACGCCGGTATTAAACGTATATCTAAGTTCTAAAAGAGCGCACGAAGGCTGGTTCTATAAGTCAACTGAACCATTCTTTACAGGAATGGAAAGCGGATATAAAAAATTATTGACTTCATTTATGAAGGTCAGATGGGTTGCATGGTTAATTGTGTTGGGATGTCTTGGTATCATCTGGTTTGTGATGCAGAACCTGCAAAGCGAACTGGCACCATTGGAAGACAGAAGCAGTATCCGTTTTACGGCTACGGCACCTGAAGGAACAAGCTATCCAAGGATGCAAAATATGGCGGATAAGATCAGTAATTATTTGATGGATTCTGTACCCGAAAGAGATTTTGTTTACATGCGAACTCCTGCCGGTTATGGAGGATCTTCCTCAGGAATGAATACCACGCAGCCCCGTTTGGGTTTAGTTGATCCAAAGTTTCGTAAAAGAACTCAAATGGAAATTACAGCGGATCTCCAAAAAAAATTAGGCAGATTCAATGATGCAAGAATATTTGCAATACAAGAACAAACCATTTCTGTTGGATTAGGTTCAAGGGGTTCTTTGCCTGTTCAATTTATTTTGCAAAATCAGGATTTCAACAAACTGAAAGAGATCATTCCGAAATTTTTAGATGAGGCAAGAAAGAATAAAACCTTTTCTAATGTGGATGTGAATCTGAAATTCACAAGACCAGAAGTACAATTAACTGTTGATAGAATAAAAGTAAAGGACCTTAATCTTTCTACTGCAGATGTTGTGTCTGCGCTTCAATCGGCTTATAGTGGAGGAAGACTGGCTTATTTTATTATGAATGGGTATCAATATCAGGTTATTGCTCAGGTGGAAAGAGAGAATCGTAATACACCATTTGATATCAAAAATTTATATGTACGAAATAAGAATGGTGACAATATTCCCCTTGATGCTGTTGTTCATTTGGACGAGGCCAGTAATCCATCAACTTTGTATCACTTCAACAGATACAAAGCTGCAACCATATCGGCATCATTAGCAGAAGGAAAAACAATTGGAGATGGAATAGCAGCCATGAGGGTTATTGCCAATAAATTAGCAGACGAAAGTTTTCAAACTTCATTAAGTGGCCCTTCAAGAGATTATGACGAGAGTTCTTCGAATATCATGTTTGCATTTGTATTAGCATTGCTATTGATCTATCTGGTTTTGGCAGGACAGTTTGAAAGCTTTATCGATCCGCTCACTATCATGCTCACAGTTCCTTTAGCATTGGCAGGTGCCTTATTAAGTTTATATGTTTTTCATCAAACATTGAATATCCTATCAGAGATAGGAATGATCATGTTGATTGGACTGGTAACCAAAAATGGAATTCTAATTGTTGAATTTGCCAAACAAAAGCGTGAATTCGGTTACAACAAGATGGATGCAATTATCGAAGCAGCTACCCAAAGATTAAGACCTATTTTAATGACAAGCTTAGCTACTTCTTTAGGCGCATTGCCTATTGCATTAAGCATCGGTGATGCAAGTACGAGCCGTATTCCTTTAGGGATAGTAGTAGTAGGCGGATTATTGTTTTCTTTGATACTTACATTATTTGTTATTCCAGCAGTATACACGTTCATCAGCGGAAAACACAAAGTGCATGAAACAGAAATTACTGAATAATCAGAAAGCGGCTGAGGCCGCTTTTTTTGTGCATGAGAATCATCAGTTTTTGAGTTTGATATATCAATAACTTTGCTGTCTAAATATTTTGTAATGAACGAACCCAACGATCCGATTGCGAATATCAGGATAGATTATAAATTAAAATCCTTAAGCGAAGAAGATACTGCTCCCAATGCCTACGAACAATTTTCGAAATGGTGGAGTGAAGCAAGAAATAGTCATTTGCATGAAATAAATGCAATGACGTTGGCAACTTCTGATA
>CAIMKO010000135.1 GCA_903841915.1 uncultured Chitinophagaceae bacterium
CCCGATCGTGTAGATATCAATGAGGCTGCATTGCTGGTAGGAATGGTGAATGCACCCTATTTGTATAATCCACGCCGTAATCCTAAAAGAGCATTGGACAGAAGAAATACAGTACTAGATCAGATGGTACGTAATGAATTTTTGACAGAGCAGGAAGTATTCGCGTTAAAGTCGCACCCTATTGAGATCAACTATAAAAAATTAGACGAAACAACAGGCTTAGGACCTTACTTCAGGATGATCTTGGGTGAAGACATGAAGAAATGGTGTAAGGAGCATAAAAAAGCAGATGGCGAAGCCTATGACCTCTATCGTGATGGATTAAAGATCTATACATCGATTGATCCACGCATGCAATTGTATGCCGAAGAAGCTGTGGCCAAGCATATGAGTTATATGCAGAAATTATTCAACACCCAGGATAACGTGAAGAACGGGAAAATATGGAATGGATATGAGAATGTGCTGGAAGCTGCAGTTAAACAAACCGACCGTTGGAGAGGTTTGAAGAAGGACGGAATGAATGATGAAGATGCGCGCAAATCTTTCAATACTCCTGTAAGAATGAAAGTATTTGCATGGAATAATAACCGTGAAAAAGATACGGTGATGACGCCTTTTGATTCCATCAAATACTGCAAGCAAATGCTGCAGACCGGTTTCATGGTCATGGATCCTTTAAGCGGTGAAGTGCGCGCTTGGGTGGGTGGTATTGATTTCAAAACATTCAAGTACGATCACGTTAATTATAATACCAAACGTCAGGTTGGTTCTACCATTAAACCATTGCTCTACAGTTTGGCCATTGAAGAAGCAGGCTTCACTCCTAATACCATCGTTCGCGACGAACAACAAAGTTTTGGAGCTTATGGAATGGTTCCTGCAACATCCACTTCCTGTACAGGTGCTGAAATGCCGATGGCAGAAGCATTGGCGTTTTCGAGAAACTGTGCCACAGCGTATATCATGAAACAAATTGACAGCAAAGGAAATGGTGCAGCCATTCGTTTTGTTGATTTCTTAAAAAATAAATGCGGATTGCTTACAAAGATTCAACCGCATCCTTCAATAGCTATCGGTTCATGCGAGATCTCTTTGTATGAAATGATGCAGGCTTATAGTATGTTACCCGGTCGTGGTTTTAATGTAAAGCCTTTATTCATCAAACGCATTGAAGACAAGAACGGAAATGTATTGCAGAATTTTTCTCCGGTACGAAGAGAAGTGATCAGCGATGTAACTTCTTATTCTGTCATTAAAATGATGCAGGGCGTTTTGCAATTCGGTACGGGAAGGAGAATGTGGAGTTATGATGTGCATGGAGAAATTGCAGGTAAAACAGGAACTACCAACGATAACAGTGATGCATGGTTCATGGGTTATACCCCGCAGTTATTGGGTGGCGTTTGGGTAGGTGCCGATGATCGTTTCATTCGCTTTAATAAAAATAATTTAGAAGGTCAGGGTGCGCATGCAGCATTACCTATCTGGGCATATTTCTATGAAAAATGTTTGAGAGATCCAAAGTTATTGGGCATCGATCCTAATTCAACTTTTGTGAGGCCTGATGTTTTGAATACCGATTTCAATTTTGATAATCTCAATAATATCAAGCCCCCGTCAGGTGCCGAAGGAGAAGATATGGGTAATGGTACATCGCAGGATTATGTTCCTGCAGATATTAAACCCGAAGATCTAAAACCTGAATCAGAAAATATCATTGAAGAAAATAAAACAACACAACCTGCCAATAAACCAAAAGACAATAAACAACCTGCACCGCCTGCCAATAAACCATCGCAGCAATTCAAAGCAACAATGCCAAAGAAACCGGGGAATGGTTAATTTTTGTTGACCGGCTTTTGTATTTCATAGCATCTTTACTTGCGTCGCACACTTGTACTTAAGAATAAAATGGAACAAACCATAATTTAACCTCGGAGATCTTAACTCGGCAAATCAATTTTCAATAGTTTCTATAGGTTTTTTTGGTAATTTTACTGCAATATGAAACAACGTATTTATATTGATACATCTGTAATTGGCGGCTATTATGACACTGAATTTGAAGTTCCAACTAAACAATTATTTGAAAGAATAATTAACAAGGACTTTATCGTTTATTTTTCAGAGGTGAATGAAACTGAACTTGAATTTGCTCCCGAACACATAAAAGATGTTAAAAACTTAATTCCAGGCGACTGTATCAGACACATTGAAATTGACGATGAAGTTGAATTATTAACACAAACATATATTTCAGAAAGAGCCTTAGGAAAAGCAAGTGAGAATGACGCTTACCATATTGCTTTAGCTTCTGTTAATCGTTTAGATTGTTTAATCAGTTGGAACTTTAAGCATATTGTAAACTTTGACAAAATAAAAATGTTTAACTCAATCAATATGCGATTAGGTTATCCATTAATTGATATTCGTTCACCATTAGAATTTTTAAAAAATGACAACAACTAAAGAAATAAAAACATTTGACAGTGTTGCTTTTTTCAGAGCCATAAAAGAAAAGATGGCGAAGATGATGGAAGGTATGACATTAGCTGAAAAGAAAATATTTATGCAACAAATCCGCGAGGGTAAAATCAAAGTTGTGTAAAAACTGCCACAACAAAAACATTTGCAAAAGCAGGGCTGACGGAAGTAATTGAACATCTTATTTCCATCAGCTTTTGTGTTTAAGTTGGGCATACTGTTTTCAAATCCCCGGCCTTCACAAATACTCGAACGTTGGAGGAGACAATTAAAAAGTCTCACAAAACGACCGATATATTGAGACTTTCTATAAAACTATTTGGCGCAAGTGTTACATCGGATCGCTTGTGCTTTTTAGTCTTAGCGGATTGTGTCAGACTATAAACAAAAACAAGTCGGCATCTGCAATATGGCTGTCTTGTTTTTAATTGTATCTGTAAAAATCGGAGAATTCTTCGTCACACAATAATCGCTTTAAAGTTGGATGCGATAATACTTCTGTATAATCCATTTTCCTGCCATCTACCCAGATGGTTCTGTAGATCAATCGTATACCGTGACTATAATCGACCCACCAGTTAATATGCCCAATATATAGCGGTTGTATCGCTTTGCCATCTAATTTATGCCAACCGTAAATGGCTTCGTGATTGGGCTTTGGATAACGCGAAATAAGACCGGATAAGACAACGTCCTTCTTGATCCCTGCGATAAGACCTTTACGCAGTTTGCGTTGCCCTTCTACGATCAAATGATGCTGCCACATGGTAACACTGCTGTCGCGAAATGCATACATGGGCACGGGTTCTAATTTCAGTGTTGCCTGTTTGTAAATATCATCCACCATTTTCCGGGTGGGTAAAAAGCAATGAAAACTATCCGCAATAATTTGGGCTGCCATAGGTGTTAAAGGGATCCTGGCCCAATCATCATCGGTTCCGATGCTCAGATAATCAGGGGCCACAAAATAGTAAGCATGTATCTCTTTTCCGGTTGCAGAATCAGTGATGGAAACATTGATGCGAACAAATTTTTTATAGAAAGAAGGGATATTTCCGGAGAGTATTTCCTTCACTGCCAGTGAATCTCTTTCCTTCCACTTCCAGGCTGCTACGGTTTTATAAAATGAAATGCCTCCTGTTCTTTGTACTGATGGTTCAGCAATATTTAAGCGGAATTTATGTTGCGCTTCTGAAAAAATATATGCGATGGAAAATAGTATCAGCAGTAAATATTTCATTTTACCAAGTTAAGTACTCCTTCAAAATAATTTTTAATTTATTTTACCACAGAGGTCACAGTGTTTTTTCACAGAGGAAACAGAGAAATACATTACTCTCTGCGAAACTCTGTGAATCACTCTTTTACTCTGTGGTTAAGTATTACCTATTTTGGCGAAGCATTTAATAAAAATATTTTACCCATTTTTCCCAGTGAGCATAGGAACAAATGAGAACAGATCGAAGGATTCTTCTTTGATACTGCCATCAGCTAACTTGGTAATGCGCAACATCCTTTGTGCTTCTCCTTCATCCAGGGGAATCACCATCATTCCGCCTGTCTTTAATTGTGCCACCAGTTTTGGCGGGATATAAGGTGCTGCTGCCGTGATGATGATCTTATCAAAAGGTGCATAGGCCTGCAAGCCTTCAAAGCCATCCCCATAAAAGAATTTGATATTGGGATATTTTGCACGGAAGTAGAAGTTCTTATGTTCATCATATAGTTTCTTTTGTCTTTCGATCGTGTAGACCCATGCTCCCATTTCGGCTAAAACGGTTGCCTGATAGACACTTCCTGTACCGATCTCTAAAACTTTATCAGACTTTTTAATTTGCAATAACTGTGTTTGATAAGCAACTGTATAAGGCTGAGAGATGGTTTGTGATTCACCAATAGGAAAAGCCCTGTCCTCATAAGCGATCTGATCAAAAGCCGAATCCAGAAAGTAATGACGTGGAATGCTATTGATGGCATTCAACACATTTTCATCTGTTATTCCCTTTTCTTTCAGCAGATTCACTAATTGTTTGCGTAATCCTTTGTGCTGGTAGCTGTCTTCGTACTTTTTCATAAACTAGACAAATCTACTTATTGCATATATAGGAAGATTGTTTGGGGAAAAACAATCTCTGTTTCCATTGTTAGTGACATTAATAAAACAGCATTTTAAACAGCCATTAAATGACAAAAATCATGCACAGATGTCTATTTTGTCAGCAAAAGCCCTCTAAAGCATGAGTAAATTTGTTACTTAATGCAGCACACATGGATTTGCTTAAACAAAGGCTCCCATTTGTAACCTTGCTTTTATATAATTCTACTCAAATTTTATCCCAAAATGAAAAAATTAATTTGGCTTACAGCAGGCTTTGCCATGCCCTTATGTGCCATGGCCAATGATGCGGCTTTAAAGATTCCTGATTCGATCAAAGAGCATACCATTTTATATTACGGTTTTTTAGTGACCGGATTAGGAATGTTGTTTGGTCTTTCACAGTACATGAAAGTGAAAAAGTTGCCGGCACATCAATCCATGCTGGACATTTCTGAGGTTATTTATCAAACCTGTAAAGCTTATTTGGCACAACAGGGAAAATTCCTTGCCATACTCTTCTTATTTATAGGTGCTGCTGTTGCAAGCTATTTTGGCTTTCTAGCAAAGGATGATGCAGGCAATGCATTATTTGGTGTGGGAGGCGTTTTGCTGATCATGGCATGGACGGTGATCGGTATTTTGGGATCCTATTCAGTTGCGGCATTCGGTATCAGAATGAATACTATTGCCAATTCAAGAATGGCATTCGCTTCTCTGAAGAGAAAACCGCTGGACCTGTTATTGATACCTCTGAATGCAGGTATGGGTATTGGTATCGTGTTGATCTGTGTGGAACTGACTTTGATGCTGGTCATTTTATTACTGATCCCCGGCCAACTTGCCGGATCATGTTTCATAGGTTTTGCCATTGGTGAATCATTGGGTGCTTCTGTACTGAGAATTGCCGGAGGTATCTTTACCAAGATCGCAGATATTGGATCGGATCTGATGAAAGTTGTATTTAAGATCGGTGAAGATGATCCTCGCAATCCCGGCGTTATTGCAGATTGTACAGGAGATAATGCAGGTGACAGTGTAGGACCAACAGCCGATGGTTTTGAAACTTATGGTGTAACAGGTGTTGCATTGATATCATTTATTTTATTAGCTATTACTGCCGGTGCAGAAATACAGGTGCAGTTATTGGCCTGGATCTTTGTGATGAGAATATTAATGGTGGTTACTTCCTGGCTGGCTTTCTCTATCAATAAAATCTATAGCAACTTTAAATATAAAGACGCCGTTACAATGGATTTTGAAGTGCCGTTGACCAATCTTGTATGGATCACTTCCATACTTTCTATCGCTGTAACATTCGCTGCAAGTTATTTTCTGATCCCTGACCTAAAAGGAAACACAAACATGTGGTGGATACTTTCCATCATCATCAGTTGCGGAACATTAGCAGCAGCTATCATTCCGGAATTGACAAAAGTATTTACTTCTCCTAAATCAAGTCATGTTCAGGAAGTAGTAAAATCCGGAGAAGAAGGGGGTGCATCATTGGTGATTCTTTCCGGTTTTGTTGCCGGTAATTTCAGTGCATTCTGGGAAGGAATGATGTTTGCCGTATTAATGTTCGTTGCCTATCTGACCAGCAGCATGGGATTAAGCGAGATCATGATCTATCCATCCATATTTGCATTTGGTTTGGTTGCTTTCGGTATGCTGGGTATGGGACCTGTTACCATTGCTGTTGACAGTTATGGGCCTGTAACGGATAATGCGCAATCAGTTTATGAATTATCATTGATCGAAGAAATTCCAAACATTGATGCTGAAGTGGAAAAAGATTTTGGATTTAAACCTGATTGGAAAAAAGCGAAATATTATCTTGAAGCAAATGATGAAGCCGGTAATACATTTAAAGCAACTGCAAAACCTGTATTGATAGGGACGGCAGTTGTAGGTGCTACGACAATGATATTCTCCTTGATCTTGATGATCCAGAAAACATTGAATGTTAATCCTGAAACCATCCTGAACCTTTTAAATCCATATTCCATTCTCGGTTTTATTTGTGGTGGTGCGGTGATCTACTGGTTTACAGGAGCATCTACACAAGCTGTGAGTACAGGTGCATACAGAGCTGTTGAATTCATTAAAAGAAATATCAACCTTGATCCAAATGCTCCTAAAAAAGCCGACATCAAAATGTCTGTTGAAGTAGTGAAGATCTGTACACAATATGCGCAGAAAGGGATGTTCAATATTTTTGTTGCCATCTTCTTTTTCGCTTTGGCATTTGCTTGTTTGTCTTCACCATCAGGCATCGGTGGTAATAATGCCGTTGGATTATTTATAAGCTATTTGATTGCGATTGCTGTATTTGGGTTATTCCAGGCCATTTTCATGGCAAATGCAGGCGGTTGTTGGGATAATGCAAAGAAAGTTGTTGAAGTGGATCTTAAAGCAAAAGGAACGCCTTTACATGACGCAACAGTTGTTGGCGATACAGTGGGTGATCCATTCAAAGACACATCTTCCGTAGCTTTAAATCCGATCATCAAGTTCACTACTTTATTTGGTTTGCTTGCCATGGAAATTGCGATCTCTGAAAGCTTCAGAAATATAGCTCCATATGCAGGTTTACTGTTCCTCGCCATAGCATTGGTATTTGTATGGCGTTCATTCTATAAAATGAGAATTGAAAAAGGAATGCCAAACCCGACTGCAAAAATTAATACTATATAAACGAAGATAGTATAGTCATAAACGATTTCTTATTCACCAAATAAAAGCCCCGGTAACTTTCAGTTATCGGGGCTTTATGATTTGGTGTCTACTATTTATTTCAATTGCAGGCTTTCAATGATGCCTTTTATTTTTCCTTCGAGTTCAGCATATTTTGAATCAAACTCAGCTTTATTATTGAGTTGGGTTTTTACACTGAAATAGAATTTTATTTTAGGTTCTGTTCCGCTAGGGCGAGCGGAGATCTTAGTGCCATCTTCGGTGATGAACTGCAATACATTGCTTTTTGGCAATTCGATCTTCCAGCTTTCACCTGTGATCAGATTTTTGCCGATACTTAATTCATAATCCAGAAGTTGTGCCACTTTGCTGCCATGGATCACTGCAGGAGGATTATTGCGATACCCTTCCATCATATCCGCAATTTCTTTCTGACCATTCATGCCTTTCTTTGTAATACTGATCAGGTTCTCATAATAAAATCCATATTGTATATAGAGATCGAGTAGTTTATCAAAAAGAGAACGACCAAGGTTCTTTTCATAAGCAGCCATTTCACATAATAAAGCAACCGCACTCACTGAATC
>CAIMKO010000136.1 GCA_903841915.1 uncultured Chitinophagaceae bacterium
ACGAAAATAGTACATCATTTATTCAATTGAAATTACCAAAAGCAATTGGAGCTTCAGTTGAAATACATTTACAGAATGGAGCCCGTTTATACTTTCATGGGGTGTATAACATTTTTGTAATTTCATTCGTTTTAGATATAAATATTATTTATGTCATACAAACCGCAACAGGAGTTATTTGAAGAATATCAACAATCAGTAAAATCATTGTCAACAATAACTGACTTTTTTGAATACGAGAAAAAGTTTGTATCACTTCACAATGAGTTTGGAAAACAGATGTTAGAATTAAGTATTTCGCAAACTAAACCATCTGAACGTAAAAAAAAATTACAACAAGATTTGGAGAAATAAGTATTGCCTCCAATCATCAGTTCAGCCAAAGTTCAAATGGCTTCAAAATAAGTCCCTATTTACAAAATTTAGTATTAGCCACAAGTGCTGAAAGTCCCTACAGTATTAGTAAAGAATTATTATCAATGTATCTTGATATTGATATTAATGAGATGCAATTATATAGAATCACAGATCATTATGGAGAATCTCTTGCAAGTGTTTTAGAAGAAAATAAACGCTTACAACCCATGCTGCCGGAAGAAGATGTTTTGTATGCAATGGCAGACGGGTCAATGATTTTAACTCGTGAACAAAAGTGGAAAGAAGCCAAACTTGGAAGACTGTTTTCTGGTAAAGATTGCTTACAGATTGAAGGTAAAGTTAATGAAGTGAAAGCATCTCAATATGTATCGCATTTTGGTGGCTGCAAACAATTTACGGATAAATTGGATAAAGTATTAGATGATTATGGAGACTTAAAAGAACGCCTTATATTTATATGTGATGGGGCTATCTGGTTACGGATTTGGATAGAAGACGCCTATCCTTATGCAATATCAATTCTTGACTTTTATCACGTTAAAGAATATCTATGCCTGTTTGCAAAAGAAATCTTCAAGGATGATTGCGAAAGAAATACCTGGATAACAGAGCAGGAAAAACTATTACTTGAAAGTAAAACACACCAAGTAATAGATACAATAAAGAAAATAGGTAATAACAAAAAAAAAGCAGCAACTAAAAAAATTGTAGAATATTATCAATCCAACATAAATAGAATGGATTATAAGTACTATCTGACAATTGGTAAAGGTATAATAGGTTCAGGAGCAATAGAATCGGCACACAGAACAGTAATACAATGCAGAATGAAAAGATCAGGTCAGAGGTGGAGTAAAAAGGGAGCGAAAAACATGCTTTGTTTAAGAACGATAAAAATGAATAATCAATGGGATGAAGTAGAAAAGTTAATCAAAAAACAGTACTCTCTTAAAATGGCTGCTTAGTCAGTTTGCAAAAATGTTATGCACTCTCTTATGCCGGAGGGGTAAGAGTGTCAGATATGTTACAGTTAAAGTGGAAAGATTTTGATGGAGTAAGTTTGAATATCACCATGAAGAAAACGGGCGGTCAGATTTCCATAAAAGTACCCAAGAGAGCACTGGAGATAATCAATAGTTATCGACCAGAAAAAGACGCTCCCAATAGTTTCGTTTTTCCCAATCTACCAGAAGATTTAAACATGAAT
>CAIMKO010000137.1 GCA_903841915.1 uncultured Chitinophagaceae bacterium
AAATTACAGAACAGCTGGTGTATGGTGGGATTTCCTGCGTTTTTTGGACACTGACCTTACAAACAACTTTCAAGTATATTATCCTCACATTACAGGCAGATAACAAAGGTGAAGGCGGTATCTTTTCGCTGTATGCGTTAGTATGGCGATATCGTCATTGGTTGTATTTCCCTGCAATACTCGGAGCGGCAACATTATTAGCGGATGGTATCATCACTCCTCCTATTTCTGTTGCTTCAGCCATTGAAGGTTTAAACGGCGTGCATAGTTTAGAGAATATTATTGTCCCCGGAAATAATTTAACGGTCGGAATTGTGATCGGTATCATTTCGCTATTATTTTTCTTTCAGCAATTCGGGACCAAAATCGTAGGCAGTTCTTTTGGGCCCATCATGTTTATTTGGTTTTCGATGATCATGGTATTGGGTATTTTTCAGATCATGAATTATCCCGGAATTCTTGCGGCTTTCAATCCAAAATATGCGTTTGATCTATTAGTTCGTTACCCAAATGGATTCTGGTTATTGGGTGCGGTATTCCTTTGTACAACTGGTGCGGAAGCGTTATATAGCGATCTTGGCCATTGCGGAAAAAAGAATATACAAGTAAGTTGGATCTTTGTAAAGATCGCATTGATCGCAAATTATTTCGGCCAGGCTGCCTGGTTATTAAACAGTGGCAAAACAACACTCGATGGATTGAATCCATTTTATGAACTGATGCCGCATTGGTTTTTAATTGCAGGAATTGTTATTGCAACTGCAGCAACCATTATTGCCAGTCAGGCATTGATCAGCGGATCATTTACATTGATCAGTGAAGCAGTGAGTTTGAATTTCTGGCCACGCATTACGATCAAATATCCTACAGATATTCGCGGACAAATTTATATTCCCAGCATTAACTGGCTCTTATGGGTGGGCTGTATCGGTATGATGCTGTATTTCAGGGATTCCGAAAAAATGGAAGCTGCTTATGGCTTCAGTATTACGGTTGCCATGTTAATGACCACTTCATTGATGTATTATTATATGAAGTTCGTAAAGAAATGGCCGGTGGCTGTAATCGTTTTGATACTAATGATTTTCTTATCCGTTGAATTGTCCTTCTTTATTGCCAATGTTGCCAAGATCAAGCAACGCTGGATGTTCCTGGTATTTGAATTCGGTTTAGTATTTGTAATGTATATCTGGTACAGGGCAAGAAAGATCACGAATCGTTTTCTTCAGTTTGAAAACTTGACCGAAGATATTGCTGCTTTAAAAAGATTAAGTGCTGCAACACTTATTCCTAAATATGCCACACATCTGGTTTACCTGACAAAGGCAAACAATAAAAAAAGTATTGAAAAAAGGATCATGGAATCCATCTTATACAAAAGGCCCAAACGTGCAGATGTATACTGGTTTGTTCATATTGACAGAACAGATGAACCTTATACCATGGAATATACCATTGACACCATTGAGCCAAACAAAATAATGCGCATTGATTTTAAATTAGGCTTCCGCATACAACCCAAGATCGGACTGTATTTCAAAAAAGTATTGAAAGAAGTATTGGCTAAAAAAGAACTGGTGGTTGAATTCAATGACGAATTAGCGAGCAAGTATCACTTAGACATCAATTCAGATATCAAATACGTTATTGTACAAAGGGTACTCTCAGTAGAAAATGAATTTTCTGTAAGAGAAGGCTTTATCCTTAACTCTTACTTTTCAATCAACAAATGGGCATTGACAGATAAAAAAGCATTTGGGCTTGACGAAAACAATACAGAAATAGAATTAAACCCCCTCGTTGTAGCGCCGCCACATGAAGTGCAGCTGGTCAGGTATGCGCATGGTTAAAGCGGTATTTTAAGAAAAGCGTGAATATTGAATTGTTCACGCTTTTTATTTCGTCGTAATTTTAATATTCAAGTCCCTCAATTTCTAATGAGAATTAATCTGAAAACAAAGTTAATCATTTCACTGGGTTTCTTATTCCTGGTAATATTATTATTTGGGGTATTGGGTGTATTCTATATCAACAAGCTCAGTACCGACGCAGAGAATATCATCCGGAATAATTATGAGACATTGGTATACAGCAATAATATGCTAAAAGCAATTGACGAGATCCCGAAAAATAAAAAAGCAAGTGAAAACTTTGAGGTCAATCTGAAAAAGCAGGAAACAAATATCACCGAATCGGGAGAAAAGCAAGCCACAGAAGAGTTAAGAAAGAATTTCGAAGAGTTGAAAAAGGATCCAAGGGATGCAAGTAATTATAATGATATCAGACAAACTCTACAGGAGATCAATAATATCAATCAGGCAGCGATCTACAAAAAAAATGAAATAGCAAAACACACTTCAGAAGAAGCTATATTCTGGCTCACCATAACTTTCTCTTTCTTATCGCTGGTTGCTTTCACATTGGTAATGAATATCCCGAGAGTGATCGCAACACCGGTCAGGGCACTATCAGAAGGTATCACAGAAATTGCCAATAAGAACTACCGTAAAAGAATTTACCTGGATCAGAAAGATGAGTTCGGCGATCTGGCCAACACATTTAATGTAATGGCACAGAAATTAGATGAATACGAACACAGCAATCTTGCCAAGATAAAATTTGAGAAAAGCAGGATCGAAACCATCATCAATCAGATGAAAGACGGTATCATCGGGCTGGATGAAAAGAAAAATATCTTATTCCTGAATGCCATTGCCGAAAAATTGCTTGGCTTAAAAGAATCGGAGATCATTGGAAAATACACTGCTGATATTGCCTTGAAGAATGATCTCATGCGAATGCTTCTCCAAAACAGAAATGAAAATGAATTAAAGATCTATGCCGATAATAAAGAAAGCTATTTTAATAAATATGTGTTGGATGTTACCAATAACGATGAAGTGATCGGACAAGTGATCGTGTTGCGTAATATCACGCCATTTCATGAATTGAATGAAGCCAAAACTAATTTTATTGCAACTGTTTCGCACGAACTGAAAACGCCCATCTCCAGCATTAAAATGAGTGCGCAATTACTGGCAGACAGCAGGGTGAGTGCATTAAGTACCGATCAAAAAGAACTATTGAAAAGCATCACCGATGATGCAGATCGTTTATTGAAGATAACCAGCGAATTATTAAATATGTCGCAGGCAGAAACGGGTAACATCCAATTAAAACTGCAACCGGTACAGCCTGCGATCATTGTAGAGCAGGCATTACAAGCCGTTCTGTTTCAGGCCCAGCAAAAGAATATCAGTATTCAAAAAAACATTCCGCAGCAATTATCAGCAGTGCAGGCAGATGCGGAAAAAACTTCCTGGGTCTTAATAAATTTCCTGACCAACGCGATTAAATATTCTCCGGAATCTTCTGCCATTGAAATCAGTGTTTCACAAACTGAAAATAAGATCACTTTTGCTGTGGCCGATCACGGTAAAGGAATTGAAGAAAAATATTTGCCTAAACTGTTTGACCGGTATTTTAAAGTTCCCGGAACATATGAACGTAGCGGCACAGGATTGGGGCTTGCTATCTCCAAAGAATTCATTGAAGCACAAGGTGGTACCATACGAGTACAAAGTGTTTTGAATGAAGGAAGCATCTTTTCTTTCACCTTATCAGCTGCATAAAAACAGATGCTTGTATTTCTAAGGGCCAACGCGTCTTAACGGCAAATAACTTCTCGGGCTGATCAATAAAGGAACCCTTTCAGTAAGCGTTACTGCATTATCCAAACCAAATGCTTTCTGATCGGATTGTGCCAGACGTTTGATAGCGAAATAAGAATCCATGATAAAGCCTTCGCGCAATGTCAATTCGTTCTCGATAGAAAGGAAGGTTTCGATCACTACATATGTAATGTCGGTATGAAAATCATTCTGATCAAGGTTTTCATACTTATTCAGGAATTCAAGCTCTTTATTCTTTTTCATTTCCTGCATCACCATCTTAAACAGGAGGTTGATCCTTGGCTGCACACGGAATCCCAATTTAAAGTTTACCCTGATCACTTTATTATGCGACATCTCATTAATGGAATATTCCATTTCGTATGGATTATCGGCTCGGTCAATATGCACAAACCAATATACATCCGCGCGTTTGGGTTTGCGGTTAATGATGCTGTCAATAATTCTTTTTTCAATATCGCCCGGTATATCTGCTTTTGTAAGATATACGAGGTGTGTAGCATATTTGGGGATCTCCTTATCGGCACTCAGGTCTATCAAGGATGGCAGATAATCCCGCATCTTCACAAAATACAAATATCGGTTGGTGATCTTTCTGGCCCTGAACCAGATCAACATGATAAATATTAAACTGCCTGCACCAAACAAAAGGAACATCCAGCTTTGTTTCAGTTTGGCAATGTTTGCAACAAAGAATGATAATTCAACGACAATGAATACACTCATCACCATGAACACAATAAAATTATTCCATCTTTTCACGAAGTGCATATATACATACATCAGAGAAGTGGTCATCAACATCGCGATCACAATAGAAAAACCATATGCCGCTTCCATATTGGTGCTCTGCTTAAAATAAAGCATGGTGCTTACACATCCGATCCATAAAATAAAATTGAGGCTCGGTATATAAATTTGGCCTTTAACATCGGTGGGGAATTTAATCGTCACTCTCGGCCAGAAATTCATACTGATGGCTTCACTGATCAGGGTAAAGGATCCGCTGATCAATGCCTGACTCGCAATAATGGTGGCGAATGTTGCAATAACGATACCTACTAACAAAAACCAGTGTGGCATCAATTCGTAAAAAGGATTGACATTGGCTCCTAAAGTATCGCTTCCCTGTGCCAGGAGCCAGGCACCTTGTCCCATATAATTAAAAATCAACGCCGTCTTTACAAAGATCCAACTCGTTTGAATATTCTTTCTGCCGCAATGTCCCAGATCACTATACAATGCTTCTGCTCCTGTTGTACAAAGGAATACAGCTCCCAATAACCAGAACCCATGCGGATAGTTAAAAAGTAATTCAATACCGTAATAAGGGTTGATGGCTCTTAAAATGCCCGGGTTATGTACAATTTGAACAAGACCCAACAACATGATCATAGAAAACCAAATAAACATGATCGGGCCAAAAGCAAAGCCAACGATCTTTGTTCCAAAGCGCTGAAAGAAGAAAAGAAATGAAATGATACCGATCACTATTCCGATGGTCAATGTATTACCTGGAACAATCGTATGTTCTAAACCATGTACGCCATTTAAGCCTTCAATAGCTGATGAAACTGAAATCGGAGGTGTGATAATACCATCCGCGAGCAAAGTTGCTGCTCCTATTATTGCAGGAATATATAACCACTTTGCATAACGGCGAACGAGAGCGAATAAAGAAAAGATGCCGCCCTCACCCCTGTTATCTGCGCGAAGGGTAAGCAATACATATTTAAAAGTAGTTTGTAAGGTTAGCGTCCAGATCACGCAGGAAATACCACCGTAAACCAATTCCTGAGAAATTTCTCTGTCGCCGATAATGGATTTGAAAACGTATAAAGGTGAGGTACCGATATCTCCGTAAATAATTCCCAGTGTGACTAATAATCCTGCTACCGAAATTTTGCTCAGCTGATTAGTGTGATGATTGGCTGTTTGCGACGCCATTGTTTTTTGGGGTTAAGGTTCAATCGAAGTATTTACTTGACAAGATGTTTCGTTGATTTGTTGCAGTAAACTGAAAATTTGCTGCAAATACTTTTTTCAAACGTTTGCAATAATTGTCAGGCACTGTTTATGCAATTTCAAAGGAAGCAATACGATATGAATGATTCGATCCCGTTCTCTCTAGCTTTCTACGTCCGGTCAGCATGCAAATTTATACGGCTTTTGCTATCATAAACAAAAATGATTCTATAAGGAGACAAATTTAATGACTAACAAATGTTAGTGAGCGAATCACTTACATCACAACTTCTTCCTTCTACCCTCCTCCTTTCACCTCCCTCCTTTCACCCTTTCACTTTTCACCTTTCCCCTTTCACTTTTCATCTTTCCCCTTCTTACTTCTTACTTCGTACTTCTACCCTCGTACTTCCCTTTCCCCTTCCCCCTTCTTACTTCGTACTTCTACCCTCGTACTTCTCTTTCCCCTTTCACCTTCATCCTTCTAACTTCTAACTTCTAACTTCGTACTTCCCTTTCTCCTTTCACCTTTCACCTTCCCCCTTCTTACTTCGTACTTCCCTTTCACCTTTCACCTTCATCCTTCGTACTTCTAACTTCTAACTTCGTACTTCCCTTTCCCCTTCTTACTTCGTACTTCTACCTTCGTACTTCCCTTTCACCTTCCCATTTCCCAAATCTATTTTCTACAGCTGTTACGCGGTGATCGAATATCTTCTGTAGTTGTGCTTTTACAAACAAAGCATGGGCAATATCGCCCAGGAAGAATAAGGGTAATTTATAATGAACAATATCGGTCATTTCAACGCCGTTTTCTATTGCTCTAAAATGGTGCTGATGATGCCATAAACTGTAGGGACCGTAACGTTGTTCATCCACAAAATAGTTTTGATCATGCACATGCGTTATCTCCGTCATCCAATACAAAGGAATACCCAATACAGGGCTAACTGTATACTCGATGATCTGACCCCCATACATATTCTCGCCGTGATGCTTGCTGATGATATTGAAACCAAGCTCAGCAGGTGTGATATGTTTGAGGTTATCGGGCTTACTGAAAAATGCCCAGGCTTCTGTTAATGAAATCGGGATCTTTTGAACTGTCTTGATGGAATACACTTTACTCATACTTCTCTGTTTGTATAATAAACAATTATTTTTCTCATAAGTTGACAAAAAAGTTTCTTTTGCAACAATTACCTTTAACAGATGGCAAGTAAGCAATTACAAAAGGAAAAATTTCAGGCTATTTATGAAAGTCTCAATGAACAACAGCGCATTGCTGTTGATACAATTGAGGGGCCTGTCATGGTGATTGCCGGACCGGGTACAGGTAAAACACAGATCTTGTCTGCACGCATTGGAAAGATCTTATCCGATACAGACACTGCTCCCGAAAATATATTATGCCTTACATATACCGATGCAGGAGTGGTTGCCATGCGCAAAAGATTATTCAACTTTATCGGCAGCGATGCCTACAAAGTGAATATTTATACATTCCATGCTTTTTGCAATGATGTGATCCAGGAAAATCTTTCTCTGTTCGAAAAAACCGCATTGGATCCTATTTCAGAATTGGAGCGGATCGATCTCTTTAAACAACTGATCGACAGCTTTCCGAAAAATCATCCGCTGAAAAGATATAGGGGCGATGTCTATTTTGAGATCAATAATCTCAAGAATTTATTCAGCACTATGAAGCGTGAAGGATATACGCCTGATTTCATCAATCAAAAGATAGATGTATACTTGGCCGACCTTCCACATCGCGATGAATATGTTGCCAAACGAGCCACCAAAGAATTTAAAAAAGGGGATATACGCACCGATAAGATCGATGAAGAAAAAGAAAAGATGGAGAAACTGCGGGCAGCAGTAAATGAGTTCGATCATTTTCAGCAAATGATGCGAAGTCGAAGTCGCTACGACTTTGATGACATGATCAACTGGGTGATCAAAGCGTTTGAAGAAAATAAAAATCTGCTCACACGCTATCAGGAACAGTTCCTTTATATGCTGGTGGACGAATATCAGGATACCAGCGGTACGCAAAACCGCTTGGTCGAATTACTCATCAATTACTGGGATATACCCAATGTTTTTGTGGTGGGTGATGACGATCAAAGCATCTATCGCTTTCAGGGAGCGAATATTGAGAACATGATCAATTTTGCAAACAGCTATCAAAAAGACCTGTTGACCATCGTTCTTACCAATAATTATCGCAGTACACAACCCATACTGGATGTTTCAAAAACCATCATCGATAAAAATGAAGATCGATTGGTTACACAATTGGATGGACTAAGTAAAGATTTGGTCTCTTCCAATCAACGAATAAACCAATCAACGAATAAGCCCATTCTCAAAGAATACGAAACACAGCATCAGGAAATGATAGATGTGGTGTTGCAGATAGAAAGATTATTACAGCAAAACATTTTACCTGGAAAGATCGGTATCATCTATAAAGAGAATAAATACGGGGAAGAATTAACGCAGTATTTTAAGCTGAAGAAATTACCCATTTTCAGCAAAAGAAGTCTGAACATTTTGGATATACCGCTGGCTCAAAAGATCTTATTGGTTTTAAAATATCTGGCAGCAGAACATGATATACCATATGGCGGCGATGAAATGCTTTTTGAGATCTTGCACTTCGATTGGTTTGGCATTCCTCCCATTGAGATCGCCAAACTGACCGTAGAAGTTGCCAATAAAAAATTTGGTGAGAATAAAATTTCTTTGCGTCAGTTGCTTCAACAAACCATCAACGCTCCTGTAAAAGATCTATTTAGTCAGGGGCCCAATGAAGGTTTAAAAAGAGCAGGAACGGTAATTGAAAAATTGATCGCCGATACCCCCAATGTTACACTGCAAACCCTGTTTGAAAATATAATCCGTGAAGCGGGGGTATTAAACTTTATCATGCAAAATGCCGATAAACACTGGCTCTTGCAGGTATTGAGCGGATTATTCGATTTTGTAAAAGAAGAAACCAGGCGCAATCCTTCCATGCGATTACAGGGGCTCATCAATATCATTGAACTGATGGAGAAAGAGGATATCGCATTACCCTTGATCCGGGTAAGTGGCAGCGAGAAAGGCGTTAATCTGTTAACTGCCCATGGCAGCAAGGGTCTGGAATTTGAATATGTTTTCTTTGTGGGTTGCAATGCGTATAACTGGGAAAAGAAAAGAAAACCGGGTGGCGGTTATTCGTTCCCTGATACCATGTTTACTTCTGTTGCCAAACATAGTGATGCCGAAGAATTGCGCCGTTTATTTTATGTGGCATTAACCAGGGCAGAACAATATCTGCAGATCTCCTACAGCCGTTTTAAAAATGATGGAAAAGAAATAGAAGCATCCATGTTCATTGCAGAGATCCAGGAACAACATGCGATCGCAGTGGAGAAAGTATTTGTGGATGCAACTGTGCTGGCTGATTTTCAGATCTTGCAGTTCACTGAAAATATTTCACCCGAGATCGAGAAGGCGGAAGATGATCTCATCAACGGCATTCTGGAAAAATTCGTAATGAACGTAACGGCCTTGAATAATTATTTAAAATGCCCCTTACAGTTTTATTATAATAATCTGATCCGTGTTCCTTCCGGAAAATCGGAAGCAACTGAATTCGGGTCAGCCGTGCATTTTGCATTGGAGCGTTTATTTAAAAAGATGCAGGAGAATAATAACCGCTTCCCTTCCAAAGAAGAATTCATCAAAGACTTTGAATGGTACATGCAAAGGCATCGTGAAAATTTTACCAAAGAACAATTTGCAAGAAGGATGGAATACGGTCATGAAGTATTGCAGAACTATTATGATGCCAATATTCATTCATTCAACAAAGTGGTAACGGTAGAAAGAAGCATCAGAAATGTGGTAGTGAAAAATGTTCCGCTGAAAGGAAAATTGGATAAAATAGAATTCGATGGCAAGAATGCCAATGTGGTCGATTATAAAACCGGTGATATTGATAAGGCAAAGGAAAAATTAAAACCGCCGCATGAAAAAGATCCCAATGGCGGCGATTATTGGCGGCAGGCTGTCTTCTATAAAATTCTTGTAGACAATTATGAGCAGAAAGACTGGAAAGTGATCAGTACCGAATTTGATTTTATTGAGCCCGATAAAAAGAAGAATTACCGCAGAGAAAAATTAGTCATCAGTCCCGAAGACATTACTACTGTAACGGAGCAAATTGCGGCAGTATGGCAAAAGATCCAGAACAGAGAATTCTATACCGGTTGTGGCAAGCCTGATTGTCATTGGTGCAATTTTGTAAAGACCAATAATATGGCGGTTGCATTACACGAGTTAAATGAAGAAGAGGAATAAATGACAGTTTCTGAGCATAATTTACCATGAAATTACTAGGCTCATCCATGGGTTATCTATGGGTTATCCATGGATTATCTATCGGTTATCTATGGGTTGTGCGCCAAGTTGACAGAGATTTATAGGATTGTTAGGATATGTTTAGCCGGAAAGCATTTATGTTTGTATCCTTAGTTTTAATTACAAAATATGAGCAAACTGTTTCGATTGGTTTCTATTCTCTTACTGATTGTTTATTTAATGAATATTCAAACAGGTTGTGCCAATATTATTCCACCCGGAGGAGGGCCAAGAGACACGATCCCTCCAAGACTGATCGTCGCTTTACCTAAAGACAGTGCTAAGAATGTAACGCTTAATAAGATCACGCTCACATTTGATGAATTTGTTGAAGTAAAAGATGCGCAGACCAACTTAATTGTATCGCCGGTTCCTAAAAATATGCCGCTGGTAGATTATAAGCTGAGGAATGTAAGCCTTAAATTAAAGGATTCATTGGAGCCCAATACTACCTATACATTTGATTTTGGCAATTCCATAAAAGATGTAAATGAAGGAAATATAGCCAAGAATTTCTCCTATGTTTTTTCTACCGGCAAAACCATTGATCTAAATATCTTTTCCGGGAAAGTGTTTCTTGCAGAAACAGGAAAGGTAGACACTACATTGATCGTGTTACTGCATAAAAACCTAAGTGATACTGCTATCTATAAGGATCGTCCGCGTTATTACACCCGTTTGGACGGCAAAGGAAATTTTACATTCAGAAATTTACCCGAAGGCAGCTTTGCTGCCTTTGTATTGCCTAACGAATACAATAAAAAATATGACGACAGCACCAAACTATTTGCATTCGCAGATTCTTTGATCCTCATAAATAAGAATACAAAGCCTGTTACTTTTTACGCTTACGAAGAAGTAAAAAGAAAGATCGAGATAAAATCTGCACCTGTCGAAAAACCTAATCCCAACAGCAAAACAAAGAAAGAAGATACCCGTTTGCGCTTTGGACTATCAACAGAAGGCGGCTTACAGGATCTGCTGACTCCTGGTATGGATATGCTTTTCAACAGGAAATTGAAATTGTTTGACAGCTCCAAAATAATTCTGACTGATACCAATTACAGAGCTTTAAAAAACTATACTGTAAAACTGGATACCGCTAAAACCAAAGTAAGTATCAGTTACAACTGGAAAGCCGATACACAACTTCGTTTGATTATTTTAAAAGATGCTGTAGCGGATACAAGCGGCGTAATGCTTTCAAAAACAGATACACTCCGATTCGGAACAAAAAAAGAATCGGATTACGGCAGCCTAAGAATAAGATTTACCAATGCCGACCTTTCTAAAAATCCCGTACTGCAAATTATTCAGGCAGATAAGATCGTTGAATCCATTCCAATTACACAAAAGGAATTATTTCGCAAGCTATTTAAGCCGGGAGATTATGATCTGCGTGTGTTATTTGATGCCAATAAGAACGGCATTTGGGATTCCGGCAATTATAAAAAGAGAAAACAACCGGAAGTAGTTCAGCTCATCAATAAAAAATTAAGTATAAAGCCGGATTGGGATAATGAGATCGAAGTGAGTTTTTGATATGGAACAATTATCAGGACATTGCCGGATACATTGTTTCCCTGCACTTGCTATCTTTACAGTATGCAACTTCCTTCCTTACTTCTTGAAAATGCAGTGGCCCAATTTTCAAAATTGCCGGGTATTGGTAAAAAAACTGCCCTGCGTTTGGTATTGCATTTATTAAAACAGGATGTGAATGATGTGCAGCATTTTGGCGAAACCATTGCCAGGATGAGAAGAGATATAAAGTTTTGCCAGCGCTGCCACAATATTAGCGATGGAGATATCTGCAGCATTTGCAGCAACTCGGTCCGTAAACAAAATATGATCTGTGTGGTGGAAACGATCCGGGATGTGATCGCCATTGAAAGCACGCAGCAATACAATGGAACTTATCACGTGTTAGGTGGCATCATTTCACCATTGGATGGCATTGGTCCGGATCAACTAACCATCGAATCTCTTGTTCACCGCATTCAAAAAGAACAAACCGAAGAATTAATATTTGCCCTTAGTCCAAATATTCAGGGCGACACTACCATTTATTATATTCAGAAAAAGATAGCGCATTTCACCTGTCGCGTTACCACCATTGCAAGAGGTATCGCATTCGGCGGCGAATTGGAATATGCCGATGAAATGACCCTGGCAAGAAGTCTGGCCAATCGTTTGCCCGTTCAACAGTATGTAAAATAGTTTTTCCGTTTCTGATAAACTTTTGAAAGCACCCTTTCTCCAACACCAACACAAAACGGCTTAGTTTTGCAAAAAAATCAGCTCATGCTCTTTAAACTGCTCAAAGATTTACCGTGGATGTTTGCCATCGCATTTATTATTTGGATGGTGGTTGCTTTCATTCTTTGGCAAAAATTCATTTCAAAAAGCAATACTTCCTTTTATCAGAAGAATAAAAACATTGTACTCGCTGTTTTAATGGCCATTTCATTGACAGCTGTTGATATCTGGTATTTCGTAGAATATATTCCTACACATTTCAGAAGAGATATCAGTAAGGAAAGATCTATTGCTTTATCTGCAACAGATATCATCAAAGAATTTCAAAGCAATGAAAATGCAGCCTATGCCAAATACAATAACAAGGCAGTTGAATTAACCGGCGAGGTTGAGAAAGTGGATGCAGACAGCCTTTCAGCTACTGTTATCTTAAAAACAGCTATTCCCCGCACATCAGTTTCCTGCAGATTAAAAACAAAACAAGATGCTGTGATCGGAACAACCATTTCAATAAAAGGAATATTAACAGGCTTTATTGCGGATCAGGTGCAACTGAGTGAAGCCATTATTACCAACACTACTGCTTCCGGTCAAGCAACTGTTGCTGTACCTAAAGACAGCACTTCAATACCCATCAAAGATTCAGCAAAGAATACAGTTACAGCTGTTGAGAAAAAAGC
>CAIMKO010000138.1 GCA_903841915.1 uncultured Chitinophagaceae bacterium
GTTCCAAATACTAGCGGCATTAGAACATTAGATAAATATCAAGATAAAGCATATGAAACTGGCGATAAAAAGATTGAAAAAGCCAATGCAGTAATGACTGAACAAAAAGATTTGCAACAAGCAGTTCGTCAAGTTGAAAACTATGCTGGAAGCGCAACTGGTGCTAAAGGCGTTCAAATGGTTCAATCAGGACTTAAATGGGTATTTGGAAATTCTGATTTGGATTCTTTAGTTAAAAACATGGCACAAGTTCAAGCTAGAAATGCTGAAGTTATGGGTTTAACTCAAAACGTACAAATGGGTGAATTAAATTCAAAATTAAGCGGCAATGAAAAAATTGATGAAAAAGCTTTAAGTGGCGTAATGCAACAAGTTTTAGCCAATTCAAAAGCGGCTGAACTTTATGTAAATGGTCTTAATAAATTTGTTGAAAAACGTGGCGATATTAACGGCAAAATTCAACAACAAAAATTTGAAAACAAATGGAAAGAACATTACGATCAACGTATATTCCAAGTTGACAATATTGCGGCTTCAAATGCCCCGGAAAATATTAAACAAGATAAAATTGATCAAATTACTGGTCAAATGTCACCAAAAGAATATGATAAATACATTAAGGATCGGGATGTAATTCATCGTTTATCTAAAGGTGCTTATCAATAATGGATGATACATATGATGAAATTGACCCGTCAGCTAAATATTTAAAACGGTCCGGGGATCGTATATCAAATGTTACAGTTGCAGTTGGTGCCCCATCAATTTATGACAATGCTAAACCAATTTCCATGCAAAACGTGGACTTGGAAAACATTAATCCTGATTTAAAAGAACGTATTGCTTTAGCACAGGCTGATTGGCTTGCTAATAAAGAATTAAATCCTAAAGGTGAAGCCCTTCCAATTACTAGCGGCCGCCGTACTAGGGAACAACAATACAAAGAATACAAAGCTAGATTATCAGGTGCCACAAATACCGGGTTTATGGCGATTAATCCTGATGATCCACAACAAAAAGATAAACAATTTTTTCATGAAGATGCGGTAGATATTCTTCCAGCAGTTCCTGATACTTTTTTATCAAATTATGGTTTGCATCGTCCTTTTGGTTCTAAAGACCCAGTTCATGTTCAAATTAATCCTAATATTGAATGGAAAAATCCTGGCGCAAGTTTAACAATGGATGATGGCATTGATCCATCTTCTAAATATTTGCAACGCCAAGGTGTTTATAACCCGTCTGTAAGACAAGTTATGAATAGCCAATTAAGTGGATTACGTAACGATTTAACCAGTTCAAAATACTATACTGAAACATTGCCTAAACAGGCCGTTGCATTGGCAGACGTGGCCGCTGAAACTATTCCAGGCGCAGTTAAATTTGTTGGCGAACCTTTTGCAAAACTTATTGATAAGCTTGGCGATACAAAAATAGCAACAGAAGCCCTTGATAAAGTAACTTCTTTTGCCAGCCGTCCTTTTGGAAAAGCTTTTGGTATTACTAATGATCCAACATATAACGCTGAAGCTACAAATCGAATAATGGATTATGTAGGTAAAAACGTTGATAAAGGTGCAGATTACATTGCCAAAGAAACCGGAATGTCAAAATCTGATGCCGCATGGTTTATTAACGCCGCAATGATTGTAGCCGCCCCATATGCCGCACGTGGTGCTAAAAAAGGCTATGAAATGGGTAAAGAAGTTGCTAATGAAGCAGTTATTAAAGGTAAAGAAGTTGCTGGCAACGCTAAAGAAGCATTGCAAAATCGTTTTGAATCATTACGTCCACAAGAAGATTTGGTTGGACGTAGCGTAGGTGCCGCTGAAATACCAAAAGCACAAA
>CAIMKO010000139.1 GCA_903841915.1 uncultured Chitinophagaceae bacterium
GGTTGGCAACGGCAAAAGGGATGGCCACTCCAACGATAAACATAAAGAACGGCTGGATCAGATCCCAGAAATTCAATCCGTGCCATTCATGATGATGGAACTCAGTATTGAGGAATTGCATAATGCTATTTCCTTCGAATGATCCGAAATAGCCATAAAGATGGCTGCTTTCGCCAATCAAAAGAAACATTGTAAAGCCGCGAAAGACATCTATTGAGGTGACTCTTTCCAGTACTGTTGATGCTGAATCTTTTGTCATTTGGTTAATTATAATTTGGTTTTTCAAAGTTATCTTTTTTGACGTATTGTTAATAGGGTATTATAAAAATAAGAAATTGTCTCAATAATGTTTTGTTAATAGTATATATTTATATATCATTGCACTAATAAGGTAAATGCGGGATGAAGTATTCTGAGTTTCACAGGAAGATTGTAAAGAATGGGTGGTCATTCGATCATGCCTCCGGAAGCCATCATTTTTATATGAAAAACGGGATTTTATCGGAACCTGTTCCATTTCATGGGAACAAGGAAATATTTGAACCCCTTAGGAAGAAAATTGCCAGGAATATGCGACTGCGTTAGTCAGGTTCTTTTTAAAAATGAAAACTATATGGAAAAGTTAATAATTCAAATCGGAGCAAGCCCTGACTTTTTTGGAGGGTTTGCCATCAACTGCGACGGGGTTTATGGTTCTGGGAAAAACGTTGAAGAGTGTAAAGGAAACGTTTTAGAAGGGTTGCGGTTATTGAAAGAGAGCCGGCCGATTGACCAATGGCCTGAACTAATTAAAGGAGAGTATGAAATAGAGTTCAGGTATGATGTCCAAAGTATTTTAAGCTACTATGCAAATGTTTTTACAAAACCTGCCTTGGAACGGCTGACAGGAATTAACCAAAAACAGTTGCATCACTATGCCACAGGGTTAAAAAAGCCTCGCGAACCACAGCGGCGAAAAATAGAAGATGCGCTTCATAAATTGGGCTCGGAACTGTTATCTGTGCATCTATGATTTTTTGATTGAAGGATTGTTATTGGAACAACAGTGTTTTTAATAGTTGACATTCAATTTTAAGCCGGAGCTTCTTCAGGCTTTTTAGGGATATTCTCTTCCCTTATTGGTTGCTTTATGGTTACTTCAAATTTTCCTGTTATTCGTTCAAATCGAGTCTAATAATCGTATCAATTAGATTTTCAGGTTGACCAGATACTGTTATTTTTGTACCTGCAAAATTCTGACTGAAACTAACTTTCCCACCTGAAAGGCAGCTTGCTTTTATAATCTTTTGATTGATCACAGGAAAATATTCAGGCTTTTTTGACCAATCAAGGACATGCACATATATAATATTTTCTTTTTGCGTAAATCCACCCCATTCTCCATTTGGGAAAGGCCCCCCTCGGGTTTTATAAATTGATTCACCATATTTTGCCATCCAGCGACCAACTTCTTTTAAACGATTAGTCTGTTCAGGTTCAATGGAACCATCTGCACGTGGGCCTACGTTAAGTAAATAGTTTCCGTCTCCGGTGACTACTTTTACCATCCTTTTTATTATTATTTCCAGAGATTTTGGTTTCTGGTTAGGTTGCCATCCCCATCCATTTGTAAGGCAATCGCATGTTTCCCAATCCCGATTAATATTGAATTCACCGATACTCTGTTCAGGGGTTGTAAAATCTCCTTCCCACTCAGTTTTTGGAGAATTAGCGCGATCATTCACTATGATTTTAGGTTGTAGTTTCCGCACCATAGCGTTCAATTTATTACCTTCCCAAAGTGGTTTACCTGTGTAGTGTTTTTCGGGTGGCCAATTGGGATCGCGTTTTTTCAATTCAGTTCCCTGGGGTTCGTCTCCGAAAGCCAACCAGTCATCGCCTCCTCCATCCCACCAAAGAATATCAATCTTTCCGAAATTTGTCAATAACTCTTTGACTTGTTGATAGGTCTGTTTTTTCATCTCTTCTGCGCTACTTTGATACATCTTGGGAAAGAAATATCCGGGGAAACGCCAATCGAGAGGTGAGTAGTAAAATCCGACTCCTAAACCGTATTTTCGTGCAGCTTTCACATATTTTTCAACTGCATCGAATTTTGCAGGAGTATGCATAATTGTGAAATCCTTATAGCTAGCTTTGCTGTCCCAGAGGCTAAAACCATCATGATGTCTGGTTGTAAGTACCATATAGTTCATGCCTGCATCTTTGGCTAAGGCTGCCCATTTCTCGGGATTATATTTTTCAGGATTAAATTCTTTGGTGTGTTTTGCATATTCCTCAACAGGTATTTGCTCATTCCACATGACCCATTCTCCTCTGCCTAAGATAGAATAGAGGCCCCAGTGAATAAACATACCAAACTTAGCATCGTGCCACCAGGCCATCCGTACTTTATGCTGCTTAGGTGTTTCTTTCAGAATTTCAGGAAGTTCGGCAACCTGAGCCTTCAGATTAAGAATGGAAATCGTAATTAACAGAAATAAAAATATCCGTTTCATATTGTCTTTTTACAGAATATGATTTAATAAGTAATGGCAAAAATATAATTTCGTATTAACACCAAATAATTAAACAATTGCAGTGCTTTATAAAACTAGTAGTTGAAGCACAAGAGCCATTGGCTCGAATTATCTTATAACTACGTCCGTCAGACGGATTAATCCGTAGCTGAGACTTGAAATTTAAGTAAGAAGTGCCTTAGGCACGGCCCATAATTCGTATTAAATGGGTCGAACCTACGGATCTCCTGTTTGCCTTATTCTCTTTTTCAACGGATTAAAATCCGTTGTTACTATATTGGTAGAGGCTACGCCTCTAGAGTCTAAAATCATTGTAATCCCTGACAAAAATGAATCTAAAGAGTACGACAATATATTATTCTCATTACTTAGATATACTCCATGAATCTTTAAATTCGATGATTGCAGAGGCGTTTTGTAAGATCAATGGCAGCCAAACATATCTTGAATCTTCGAGATTGGTTTTATTCCATCGGCGAACCATCTGTTTATGGACAGACTTCCCAAATTTAATTTCAATATCATATAGTGAGGATGGCAGTCTGGGTGACTGCCATCCTTAACTTATTTTTACTTAAAGCAAAATTTAACTATGACATAATGATAGATAATGCTTTTAAATCCCCAAGAGGAGATCTATTAATATCCCGGATTCTGAATTAACAATGGGGTATTACGGTCAATCTCTGTCTGTGGAATAGGCCAGAAATCATATTTAGCCTCATATTTTGTTGCAATTGCCGGTGCAAGTGGATTTTGTACAAATCCGTTTAATTTTTGTGCTGCAGTTCCCCATCTTCTAAGGTCGAAATAGCGCAAACCTTCAAAAGCCAACTCCACACGACGTTCATGTCTGATAGCACTTCTCATGGCATCCTTGGATAAACCGGAGGGAAGTGGCGGCATATTCACGCCTGGTCTGTTTCTCACATCATTGATCTGTTGATAGACTCCGCCATCCGGTCCGGAGGCTTCGTTCTGTGCTTCTGCATACATCAACTTGATATCAGCATAACGTAACAAGACAAAATCATTATCATCCAATGCCCCATAATCAGGATTGACCATGCCTGGAGTAAGCCATTTCTTAACTGCATAGAAACCAACAATCCAACTATCTTTCCCCGGCGTAGCAACAGAAAGATCACCCGTAAAAGGCCACCCTTGTGCTTGTGTATCGCCTTGGAAGAAAAAATTCATAGTCTTCCTTGGATCACCTGATTCATATTCGTTGATCAAATCCTGAGTCGCAAGATAACCTTTCCACCGTTGATTCGCCACAGCAAACCCAACATAGGCATGCTGAATATTTGGCAACAAATATTTAACAGAGAACATTAATTCAGTACTTGCATTTTGATCGGGTTTGTAAAAATTTCCCGGGTAACTGGAGTTTAAAGAATATGTATTTCCATCAATAATTTGTTTTGCTAATGCGGCAGCCTCTGCATATTTCTTCTCAAAAAGCAATACCCGCACCTTATAACCCTGGGCTGTACTTTTCACAGCATGACCTGAACTGTATTTCGTTGCTGGCAAAGTTAAGATTGCAGAATCCAAATCTTGTATAACAAAAGCCAGTACTTCGTCTCTTGTCGACTTTGCCATTCCTTTTTGATAGTTGACTGAAAACGGATTTTCTTTAATGATCGGGACATTTCCATATAATTGAGCCAGCCAAAAATAATTGAATGCCCTTAAGAAATGTGCTTCCCCCAAATATGCATTTAACTTCTCACCCGTTAGGACTTTTGAGACATTAGCAAGGAATGTATTTACTGAACCAATCGCAATGTAATTATTCGCATAGTAGGAATAAACAAATTGTTGCGAAAATGGTGTAATGCCTGAAGTTAATGCATCTCTTCCGCCTCCGTAGTTATATTGTCCGTAGGAATCATCCGAGAAATTGTCCCAGTTTGGCACAGTATATTGAGAGGTTCCCCAGTCATTGGCGCAAGTTGCATATAAGGAGCTGTATAATCCGGTTAAAGCCAGATCTGCATCAGCAGGACTTTGCCAAAATACCGTAGTGGATAATTGATCTGGAGGAGTAAGATTTAAAATCCCTTTTTGGCATGATTGAAAGGAGAAAATTATACATGCAAGGGATATATATGTGAGGATTTGTATGTTTTTCATAGCAAATATATTTTTAATTTATTAAAATTGAATTTTTGCTCCGAAAGTGAATGTTTTATTCTGAGGGTAATTTACATAAGTACCATCACCTGCTCTTTCCGGATCAAGACCTGGGTATTTGCTGGAAGTAAACACATTATCAGCAGCCAGATAAAATCTCAAAGCCTGTATGGTCAGCTTATTCAGAATTTTGGACGGAACATTATAACCGATCTGAATATTCTTCAGACGGATAAAGGAAGCATCTTTTAAGAAATAGGTAGATTGATAGTTCTGTACAGCGGCATAACCATCAGCCAGGTAAATTTTAGGCATAGTATTCGAATGGTTGGTAGGAGTCCATGCGTTAAGCCATGCTGTTGTAGGTACAGATCCTTGTCTGAATGGCTCAATACCCCAACCGTTTACATAGATTTTTTGGCCGACTGAACTATAAGCCATTGCACTGATATCGAAATCTCTCCATTTCAGATCAAGATTGATCGAATACTGATATGCAGGGTATTTACCATTTACGATTACCCGGTCCTTATCATCAATCACCTTATCTCCATTGATATCTTTGAATTTCAAATCGCCGGGAGTCGGGGTTACAGGCTGTTTGGCTGAAGCATCGATTTCAGATTGGCTTTGGAAAATTCCATCCCATTTATACAAATAGAAAGAATCCAATGGTTTACCCTCCTGACGGATCGTATTTCCGTTGATTTCAGTTTTACCGTAATGTTTTAGGGAGTTGGCGTATGTCTGCAAACTTGCTCCAACGATAAATGAAAGCTCTTTATTGATCGTTCCCCGGTATTGTGCACTGAATTCCAAACCTTTGTTGCCAACTGCTCCGTTATTAATGGTTGGTGGTGTCAGGCCTAACCACAGTGGAACCTGTGAGCTGCGAAGGATGTCATAGGTGTATTTATCATAGTAATCCAGACTGAAGGACAGTTTATTATTAAAAGCCTTAAGGTCTATACCCAGGTCACCTACCCGTGTTGTTTCCCAGGTCAGGGAAGGATCAACCAGCGAATTGGCAGTATAGCCTGAAGAAACATTACCTGCAAATGCATATGAACTACCTGTCAGAGCGGGTTGATAAGGATAATTCCCAATGTTCTGATTACCCAGTTTTCCCCATGAACCTCTGATTTTCAGGTCATCGATCCAACTGATATCTTTCATGAAATTCTCCTTCGAAATGCGCCATGCTCCTGAAAATGAATAAAATAATCCCCATCGGGTTGTAGAAGGAAGTCGCGATGTTCCGTCATAACGGACACTTGATCCAAAAAGATATTTGTCCTTGTAATCATAGTTGGCATTTCCATAAAAAGAGCTTAACGCCCATTGATACGAAGAACCATCATTGACCATTCCGCTTGTTGGACCGGCATTTAATTCTCTTAAAAGGTTTGTCGTATATTGGAGTCTCCCGGCATCAATAAAGCTACTTTTGTTTTGCTCCTGAGAAGCGCCACCGATTGCAGAAACATTGTGATTGCCAAAAGACTGTTTATAATTTAACTGGCTATAAGTTACGGTATAGATATTATCTGCACGGCCGACATTAAGTCCGGGTGTACCAACATCCAGAAGGCCTGCACTACTCATATCGTTAAAATAGTAGGTTGGAACTACTGGGTGGAATGAGTTGTATTTAGAGGTTTCAAAATTTGCACCAGCCTTGTTTTCCCAGGTTAAGCCCTTAAAGAGGTCTACATTGGCAAAAAGATATCCCTGCATATAATAATCATCGCTGTGTGTGGATACATTTTCGCCTACGATACCCACAGGATTTTTATTCCCCTGCTCATTGGAATACGCACGCTTAATCCATTTTCCCTGATAACTGGCAGGGTAAAGGGGACTTTGCGCCAGTGTTGACAAGAATTGGTCAGTAGCTCCCTGGATAGGATTGACTTTATTGGCATAACGCATTTGCATATTTGTTCCAATAGTCACCCGTTTGTGTACTTTAGATGACAGATTTAGATCCAGGGTATATTTTTTATAATCAAACCCGATCATTACCCCCGGTTGGGTGGTAATTCCCAAACCGACCCTGTAAGTAGTATTTTCAATTCCCCCGCTCATTCCAATATAATGATTTTGGGTGGTTGCGGTTCTAAATACATCATTTAACCAGTTGTGATTTGGATATTTTACACGGTCGGTTGCATTGGCATATAAGTCAATTTGTGCTTGTGTATAGAGTGGAGCGCGGCCGGAATTTGTATAGGCTGTATTGGACATTGTCATATATTGAGCCGAATTGCTAACGATATCAGGCAGACTGGTAGCATTTGCTATACCAAGATTATAATTATAGGTAAGACTGAATTTTCCCGCTTTCCCAGCTTTTGTGGTTATAACGATAACTCCGTTTGCACCCCTTGATCCATAAATCGCAGCTGAAGCTGCATCTTTTAATAGCGATACCGATTCAATATCATTTGGATTTAGCACCGATAAATTTCCTGGCAGACCGTCAATGATGATCAGGGGATTGTTTCCTGCGCCACTAAATGTGCTGATTCCACGAATATTCATTGTGACACCTTCATTTCCCGGTTCACCTGAATTTTGTACAACCTGCAAACCAGGAAGCTGTCCCTGCAGTAAAGTTTGAGGATCTGTTGCCTCCCTTTTTGTTAACTCTTCTCCCGATACAGTAGCCACGGCACTGGTCATTTTATGCCTGCTTTGCGTGGTGTAACCAACAGCTACAACTTCATCAAGTCCAAATGTTTCTTCGGAAAGGGTGATCGTAAAAGTTGTCTTTTTTTCAACAGCTACCTCCTGTGTTTTCATTCCTACGAATGAGTAAGTGATTACTTTTGCGTTTTCAGGTAGCGCTAATTTGAAATTTCCGTTGGTATCGGTCATAGTCCCTGTTGTAGTTCCTTTTACAACCACACTAACTCCGGGCAAGGCAAGCCCTTTGTTATCTTTTACGGTTCCCGAGATCTCTTTCTTCTGAGGCTGTGGGGCGATATCATTAACCTTATTTCCCTCATTCAAAGGAATACCGGTCCGATCAGGAGTAATAATGATCTGCTTTTTGTTGATTTCAAACTTAACACCCGTGTTCTGAAGTGCATTTTCAAGAATCTTATCTAC
>CAIMKO010000140.1 GCA_903841915.1 uncultured Chitinophagaceae bacterium
ATTACCTGCCAACGCAATATTATCGGCACCCAATACCTTAATACGAATGCTTTGTTCCAGTAAATGATTGAAATAGCGAAGGAATTGTTTTTGTTTTTCCCTGCCCAGTTTGCTCACTTCTTCCGTGAATTTGATCTGAGAAACAGGGCCCCCTTTTAAGGTTGCATTCAGCCATTCGCGCAATAAACTCTGCCAGTCTTCTTCGGCATGCTGCAATAATTGCAGGGCTTCTCTGTAATTGCCTTCACAGATGGAAGCGATCTGATGCGCCGTATCGGGTGCTGCATTTGCTCTTGAGATCAATGCCTTTTCCACATCATCTATTTGCAGCATCGGAATTTTTACCAACTGGCACCTGCTTAGGATAGTTGGCAGGATCTGTTCGTCATTTTCAGCTACAAGAATGAATAAAGTATTGGGTGGCGGCTCTTCGATCAGTTTTAATAATTTATTCCCTTCCTTGCCCAGGTATTCGGGCATCCACAGCAATAGTATTTTGTATTCGCTTTCAAAACTTTTTAAGTTCAGCTTGCGCATGATATCATTGCATTCATCCGCCGTGATATTGCCCTGCTTATTTTCTGCACCAATGAACTGTAACCAATCGTATACATTTCCGTAAGGATAACTTTTAATGAATTCTCTCCAGTCCTGAATATAATCTGTGCTCACGGGTTTGTCACCGCTTTTCTTGGGAATGACCGGATAGGAAAAATGAAGATCAGGATGTATCAATTGTTCTGCACGTTGAAAGGCAGACTGTGATTGTATTTCGTCAGGATGAACAAAGGATGGGGTGGCTTCCAGTGCAGTAAATCCACCAAACAGATCTTCTACAACGGGCGATGGTTGCGGCTGACTAACCACATATTGTGCAAATGCCAATGCCAAAGGAAGGGCACCACTTCCTTCTTTCCCCAGAAACAACAATGCATGACTGAGACGGTTCTGTTGCACCATTTCAGTTAAATGTTGTTTTACCTGTTCTTGCCCTATTACGTCTTTGAATAGCATAAATGAAGTGCAAAGTAAAAAGAAGATATTAATAGCGCTTATTCTTTTAAATAATCTTTACCACAAATTGTCATCTAAAACATTAGAACATATTTTATTTTATTCCTACAATGGATACGCAGATTCAAATTGTAAATTGCTATACTTGATAATAGTAGCGAATGAAAGAAAAATAGCCACAAATGCACGAATACATTATGGTTTTATTCGTGCACCTGCCCGCCGGTAGGCTGGTTCGTGGCAAAATAATAAGCTGTATGGATAAAATAATTTTTAAAGAGGAAAGCTACCGGATAATTGGGAAATGTATGGAAGTACACAATAATCTCGGAGCAGGATTTTTAGAAATTGTGTACAAAGATGCTTTGGAATTAGAATTTAGAAAAGCCGCTATATCATTTGAAAGAGAGAAAGTGTATGAGGTGAATTACAAAGGGATTATTCTCCCCCATCAATTTTATGCAGATTTTGTAATAAACGGAAATATTATTTTAGAAGTTAAAGCTGTTTCAGACATTGCCGAAGAATTTGTTGCACAAGCAATAAATTATTTAAAAGTGTCACAAAATAAATTGGCCCTAATAGTAAATTTTGGAGAACTAAAACTGAATTATAAACGAATAGTTTTATAAAGATTCTCTGATAAACGAATAGTTGCCACGAATGCTCGAAATTTTTTCATTCGTGCATTCGTGGCAATCATTTATTTTAGATACTTTAAGATCTCTTCACTATCAGGTGTTACTTTACTTGGGAAATAAGCCAGTAATTTTCCATTCTCATCCAATAAGAATTTATTGAAGTTCCAGGTGATGGTTGCATCCAGCACGCCATTCTCGGATTTGCTGCATAACCATTTATATACAGGAGAGATATTATCACCTTTCACATCGATCTTTTCAGCCAAGGGAAAGTTCACCCCGTAATTTTTCTTGCAGAAACTTTGAATTTCTTCAGATGTTCCGGGCTCTTGTCCGCCAAACTGGTTACATGGAAAACCAATGATCACTAATTTATCCTTATACTGGTCGTATACTTTTTGCAAGGCTTCGTACTGTGGAGTGTAACCACATTTAGATGCAGTGTTTACCACTAATATCTTTTTGCCTTTAAAAGAAGAGAAATCAATTTCTTTCCCGTCAAGCGATTTTACTTTAAAGCTGTGAATACTGTTGCTAAATGGCAATGAGAATGCTGATAATATTGCTACAGCTGCAATGGTTAAAATGTATTTCATGATCTTAGGTTTATACAAATAACAACCTTTTGAAAGGAATGTTGAAATTTTTGTGATGAGTTAAGCCCCGAATAGTAATGCCGGCAGCATTTTTTCCGCAAAAAGTAAAGTACTGTTTTTGTGGTATATGTAGCCGGGGGGTAAGTCATCCCATTTATAGCTGGGCCGACTCCTGGCTCTGACTCCCGACTCCTGACTCCCGACTCCCGACTCTCTCCTTCCGTCGGATCCTTACAAGATAGATTTTCGGGGGCATAAGTCGCTTAATTATAGGTCATCCATGAGTTATCCATGGGTTATCTATGGATTATCTATGGGTTATCTATGGGTTGTGCGCCAAACTGACAGAACTTGCCTTCCACTAAAAAAGTGGTCAAAAAGAGGGATGCCACTAAAGAATAAGGGCTGTAAATCGGGAAAATAGACAATTTAATAACCGCTAAGAGCTACAAAATAGGGGAGTTTTTGCGAATTATATGGTCCAGGCCAGGGCAGCAATGCTCAATTTACAACCGGGAATTTGTAGAAAACCGGCACCACATGCTTCTAATGTGGCACCTGTGGTAATGACATCATCCACCAATAAAACGTGTTTTCCCTCAAGAGAATTTCTATCTGTAATGGCAAAAACATTTTGCATATTCTGCCAGCGATGAATACGATCTTGTTGTGTTTGTGTTTCTGTGAATTGAGTACGTATCACAACATTTTTTAAAACAGGTTTTTGCCAAACAGATGCAATGCCTTCGCAAATGATCATTGCCTGATTATAACCACGTTTCTTTTCTTTTTTAGGATTCAATGGAAGCGGAACAATAACATCTACATCATAAAACCTTTGCGATTCTTGTAACTGATATCCTAATTGTTTACCCAGAAATATTCCAACATCTTTATTGTTGCGGTATTTTAATTCAATCATTAAATGTTGCAGTAAAGAATCTTTTGTGAAATAATAAGCAGCCGTTGCATTGGCAATATTCAATCTTCCGAAAAAGATCTTTTCAACAGGATTATTTACTGTATTACAAAAATTCGTCTCCGGTAATTCGAACAAACATTTTGTACAGAGAATGGCATCATCATTCAATACATCTGTTCCGCATCCTTCACAATTGTGTGGATATAATAAATGGAAGAGGTCTTTTAAATAGGATATCAGTTTTTGGATCACTATACAAGGTAAAAAAATATCTTATATATTAAAATCATTAAAGAATATTTCTTTGGTGTTAGCTTTAATTTTTCAAAGGATTAACTGTCGCTTTCTATTATTACAGTGCAAGAATCATACTCTTGTACTTTTGAACAATGAGCAAGTACTCACAGCTCGAAACTAAAAGCTCACAGCTTTTTAAAATAAATATTGATAGACTTCCTGTACCTGACTTAAAGCGATCACTTCTATCTTATAACTTTTGAGGTCAACACTTTTCTTATTGTATTTGCTTAGAATGATCTTTTCGAAACCTAATTTTTCTGCTTCAGCAATACGTTGTTCAATACGGTTAACGGCTCTTATTTCACCATTCAGTCCCACTTCACCTGCAAAACAGATTTGATGTGGTAATGGGATGTCTTCATACGAAGAAAGCAGTGCACAAATAACAGCAAGATCAATGGAAGGATCCTCCACTTTTAATCCGCCGGCAATATTGATGAATACATCTTTTGTACCGAATAAAAGCCCGCCGCGTTTTTCTAATACAGCTAATAACAATTGCAGTCGCCTCAGGTCAAACCCGCTCACAGTGCGCTGTGGCGTGCCGTATACGCTTTGTGTCACCAATGCCTGTACTTCGATCAATAGAGGTCGCATACCTTCTAATGTTGCAGCGATGGCACTGCCGCTTAACTGACCTTCGCGTTGTGCGATCAATATTTCTGATGGATTCGAAACCACTTTCATTCCTTCCCCTGTCATTTCATAAATACCCAATTCGGCAGTGCTGCCAAAACGATTCTTTAATGTTCTTAAAATGCGATAGGCATAATGCTGATCACCTTCAAATTGAAGAACAGTATCTACCATATGTTCCAAGATCTTTGGACCTGCAATGCTTCCATCTTTGGTGATGTGACCGATCAAAAAAACAGGTGTATTCGTTTCTTTTGCAAAGCGTTGAAATTCTGCAGCGCATTCTCTTATTTGTGAAACACTTCCCGCACTGGAATCTATTAAATTCGATTGGAGCGTTTGAATGGAATCAACGATCACCAATTGAGGCTTCAATTTTTTTATTTCCGAAAAAATGGTTTGCGTAGATGTTTCAGTGAGTAAATAAAAATTATCATTATTTGCTTTCACTCGGTCCGCGCGCATTTTAATTTGCTGTTCGCTTTCTTCGCCGCTGATGTATAGAACGATCAGCTCATTCATCATTAAACCATGTTGTAAGAACAATGTGCTTTTGCCGATACCCGGTTCGCCGGCAACTAAAACAATACTCCCTGGAACAATTCCACCTCCTAACACACGATTTAATTCAGCATCATTGGTAACGATCCTTTCTTCTTCTGTTGCAACAACATTATTCAATGCGATCGCTTTCGAAGTTTTTTTGTCATCGCTATATCCCTTCCAACTTTGTTCTTTGTTATTGCCTTTGTCTAAAACCTCTTCAATAAATGTATTCCACGAATTGCAGGAAGGACATTTACCCAACCATTTAGCACTTTCGTATCCACAGCTGCTGCAAAAAAAAGCGGTTTTGATTTTACTCATAGCATAAAGATAATTCTGAAAAGGGGAAGAATAATTTTAATGAATACGCTTCCGTAAACCGGAGTCTAATTTTCAACATTTTTCGAAAGAGAGAAATAATCCGGTAAGATTTTTTATCAAAGGTCAGTAGTCATAAAGTTGTTGAAGCTATCATTATAAAGGGTTTTTGGACTAAATCTTAAAAAGGCAAAAGGGCTAACATTGCTGTTAACCCTCTTACTTACTAACCCATTAAATTCTTCCACTAAATTACAATAATGGGGCACATGGCAAAATTATTTTTTATGGCTGTTGAGAAATTTACATTTACGACGAGTATCGTATATTTTCTTCTTTTCGGATCATTTATATTGATTATCAATGTATTATGCATTAAAGGGCCGCTAAAGCTAACGGTCTAATACTTATTGTATAATTAGCAAATGACCAGACATTAAATTTATTATACATGTGGTATGGTGACTGAAGAGAATATGGTAGATATTGACCTATTTCCACAAAATCTTGAATTTTATTTAAAAATTGCTGCTACAGGTATGATTATTTAAATTTCCTAAAAATGAGTTGTTTTTCGTCAGAATGGAACTTGCAGGAAGATTTTGGAGGTTAGCGGCCGGCGTAGAAAGTAAGATATGTACAGAACATTCTCGGGATCATGCAGCCAAAAAGGCTAAAAATTGATATAAATAATAAAAGACCCAGTCAAATTTGACTGGGTCTTTTATTGCGGTATTAAAATTTTATTTCTTCTTCGTGATGATCGTAAAAATGAAATTCGATCAAATGATAATTGGTATTGGCTTTCACCTTCAAACTTATCTTATACTTCCTTTTCCATTTTTTTACGATGGAATTAAACCATCCTTTTGTAAGATGCGAATATACAATGGGATGAACATGCAGTGTTAGACTCTTATGCGAATGTGTAATTAAATAGTGAAGGCGTTTTTCAATTTCATCTTCCAGTAAAAGTGTTGAGGATACTTTTCCGGTACCGCCGCAGGATGGACAAAATTCTGTTGTTGTAATGTTTACTTCTGGGCGCATTCTTTGTCTAGTGATCTGCATCAATCCGAATTTGGAGATAGGAAGTACAGCATGTTTTGCACGGTCTGTCTTCATAAATACTTCCATCGAATCCTGAAGTCTGCGCTTGTTATCGGGCAACTTCATATCAATAAAATCGATCACGATAATGCCGCCGATATCTCTTAAACGTAATTGCCTTGCTATTTCTTCAGCTGCTTCTAAATTCGTTTGCAGGGCATTTTCTTCCTGATTATTGCTTACGCTCTTATAACCGCTGTTTACATCAATTACATGAAGTGCTTCTGTGTGTTCAATGATCAGATAAGCGCCACTTGGTAAATTCACAGTTTTACCGAAAGAGCTTTTTACCTGTTTAGTGATCCCGAAATGATCAAATAAAGGAGAGCCATTATTATAATAGGAAATGATCTCTGCTTTATCAGGTGCAATACGTTGAATATAACTTTTGGTATCGTTATAAATATTTTTGTCGTTAACTACGATACGATTAAAATCTTCACTCAACAGGTCACGAAGGATACTTGTTGTTTTATCCTGTTCACTTAATATTTTAGCAGGAGCTTGTGCACCTTTTAAATTTTCCTGAATGCCTTTCCACGTTTCAATTAATGTCAGTAAATCCTGATGCAGTTCCGAAGTGCTTTTCCCTTCAGCCGCCGTTCTTACTATCACACCAAAATTCTTCGGGCGAATAGCTTCAACTATTTTATGCAGCCGCTTTCTTTCTTCTGAAGAATGAATTTTCTTGGATACTGCAACGATCTCATTGAATGGGGTAACAACTACAAATCTGCCTGGTAAACTCAATTCGCAACTTAATCTTGGTCCTTTTGCAGCAATGGGTTCTTTTAATATTTGGACTAAAACATTGGGCTTACCGTTGAGTACTTCATTGATCTTACCTGTCTTTACAATCTCAGGTTCGATCTGAAATTTGGCAAAATCAAAGCCATTTTCATTTTGATCGTTCATGGCCTGTTGGGTGAACTTCAAAATAGAGCGGGCATAGGGTGAAAGGTCGGTATAATGCAGAAAAGCATCTTTCTCAAACCCAACGTCTATAAAGGCAGCGTTGAGTCCGGGAATAAGCTTTTTAACCTTACCCAGGTATAGGTCACCCACGCCAAAGTTGGCATCTGCTTTTTCATTATGCAGTTCAACCAATTTTTTATCTTCCAGTAAAGCAATTTCAACGCCGGAAGGGGCTGCGTTAATGATTAATTCTTTGTTCACAAAATTTGCAACTTTTAAAATGCATGAACACATTTTCGGTCATTTTGTTGACCGAAAAATTTCCATTGTCACCTGATAGTATTTGCCCGAATACAATAAAGGAAGGTTAGGGTAAAGTTGCAGCTCAGAGATGGGTATGGCAAATACAGTTAAGTGTATAAATAAGCCTCAGCATGAACTGAGACTTATTTATATTGTAAAAATCGTAAAGAACTATTTGTTCTTTTTCTTATGACGATTCTTTCTTAAACGTTTTTTACGTTTGTGCGTAGCAATTTTATGACGTTTTCTTTTCTTACCACAAGGCATACTCGGTCAAGTTTTAATTAGTTAAAAAAATTATTTCAGTTCGTTAATACGCTTATCTATTTGCTTTTTGATCTCTTCGCTGCTGATCAGCTTCTTTCCCGTCTCATACCATTTTACCGCATTTACTTTATCGCTTTTCAGCTCATAACACTCAGCTATCTGAAAAATCGCTTCCAGATTGTTGGGTTGTTTCTGTAAAATGACTGAAAAATGTTCAATCGCCTTATCAAATTGTCCACTTTTCTTTCCGCCCAAACCCAAAATCATCTGCCCATAAAGGTTATTTGGGTTCTTTTGAACAACTTCTCTTACCGTTAAAATGCCTTGCATGGGGTTGTCGGAAATGTTGCCCAACATATAACATGCACCGATGCCAATTTTGGTAGAATCGTTATCAGGATTGATTTTCGTAGCCCTATCTAAAAGATCTTTTGCATTTGTTGCCAGCCATTTTTGCATGGCTGGATCACCCTCTATCAACAGGTTATCTATGAATAGTTGGGCGGCAAAAGTGAGGCTTTTTTCCGAATTTTCCAACTTAGAAGCTTCGGCAGTATAATATGCATAGGGTTCGAATATTTTTACAGAGTCTTTCCAGAAACGCGCTAACTGATGAAAAACATGTAATTTCTGTTCATTTACATTACCTCTGATTACCGCATTCTCCAATCCGGCCAGACGCTGATTCTGGTCCGATGTAGCTCTTTGCTTCGCTTTTGCTAAAATATCGCTGAACTGAATATCGGTATTTTGGGTTGCTTGAGCAGGAACAGAACCCGCGGGAGAATCTTTTTTAGGGGTATTGGTTTGACCAAAGAAATATAAAAGGGCTACCACGACTATTCCAATGATGAGGAGAACTAACTGCTGACGTTTCACTTATTAAAATTTGTGCAAAGTTACTCAGACTGATGCTTGCTTTTCACTTCTTGCATAAATTCCTTTGCCGGCTTAAAAGCGGGTATATAATGTTCGGGTATTTCTACGGCAATATTCCTCTTGATATTTCGGCCGATCTTCGCAGCACGCTTTTTTGTAATAAAGCTGCCAAAACCACGTATATAAATGTTTTGACCATTGGCAAGGCTTTCTTTCACCTCCTTGAACATCGTCTCCAATGTTACAAGCACATCCACCTTTGGTATGCCGGTCTTTTCAGAGATATTGTTGATAAGATCTGATTTTCTCATATCTTTTGTTTATTGATTTTCATTTAATAGAGCATTAAAATAAGACAAATTTCCTTGTATTTGCAAGTAAAATAGACAAAATATTTAACCCTTTTATCATGAATGAGTAAAATAATTTTAAATATATAAAACTAACACGGCCATAACTTCATAAAAGTTCTAAAAGTTTTAATGAATATTTGCTGGAAATGCAGAAAACAAAGTTTACCTCCTTACTAATGCGATGGCATAAGGAAACCAATCGTCGGGAAATGCCCTGGAAAGGTGAAAAAGATCCTTATAAGATATGGTTGAGCGAAGTGATCCTGCAACAGACCCGAGTTGAACAAGGCTGGGGTTATTATGAACGGTTTATTACAAAATATCCAACGATTCAGCAATTGGCCAAGGCCAAAGATGAAGATGTATTCAAATTATGGGAAGGCTTGGGTTATTATACCCGCTGTAAAAATGTATTATTTACGGCAAGGTTTATTGCGAAAGAGTTGAAAGGAAAATTTCCACGTACTTATGACGAGATACTTTTATTGAAAGGCGTAGGGCCATATACGGCTGCTGCCATTTCATCATTTGCATTTAATCTTCCTTATGCTGTTGTGGATGGAAATGTGTTTCGCGTTTTATCGCGTGTGTTTGGCATTACAACGGCAACAGACAAGATCGGAAGAGCGTCGTGTAG
>CAIMKO010000141.1 GCA_903841915.1 uncultured Chitinophagaceae bacterium
TATGTAACACTCTTTGTAATCGTAATTTTCCACTGATTGCTTCCATATATTCCCTTCAAAAGTGAATCCAAGGTTTCTATAATGATCTTTCACCATACTGTTTTTAGCAGTACCTATAAATTCGCCGTTTATTGATGTAAATCCCTGCTCTTTTGCCAACTGCACCATCGTATTTAATACAAAGTTTTCCATATTTCGTTTTAGTACCCTGCAACTCATGATCCATGTATCGATATATAAAGCGCTTTCAGATATCTTTTTCAAGATAACGAGGCTGATTAAACCGTAATCACCATATTTATCTTCAAGTGAAAATGCAAGATTAATATAATCCGCGTCATTCGCCATTCGTTGAATATCTTCATCTGTATAGCGAATTGTCCGTAAGTTGAACTGATTTGAACGTTGGGTTAACTGCGCAACCCTTGGAGTGTTGAAAGTATTGAAAGGCTCAACCTGAGAAATCATTTTCAGGCTCTGAAGGAATTCGCTTTCATTTGTAAATTGTTGCTGGTCTATGGCTCTTTTGGCCTCCTTCTGATATTGAACAGTCCGTTGTTCGTCTTCTTGTGTAAAGGAAGCTGTTTCAAAAAGGTTCAATGTACGGATATAATTCAGATAGTCAGCAGGGTCTTCAGGTAATTCAGGTACGGTAATATCGGGTACATGAGTCCGGACCATATTTCGTTCAAAGGGATTGTCATCAAGAAAGACCATTGAATCGAATCCGATATTCAGGATTTGTTGAATGTATTTGATGTTATCGGCTTTATTATTCCAGTTTGCTACAAAAACAGATATATCCTCCCAACGGAGTATCATATCCGGATGCTTCAAAAAAGGCTCTTTAGCAACAACCTCATCGTTTTTACTGCAAATCGCCAGTATAATTCCCCGTTGTTTTAATTGTTTTGCCCATAACTGTAATTCATTGAAGGCTTTCCCGATTCCAAGGTTGCCGATTTGAATGTTCTCTACTCCGTCATCACCAATTATTCCACCCCACAGTGTATTATCAAGGTCTAAGATGAGGCATTTTTTTATTTTGCCTGTGATGGATAAAACGATGTCAGCCGTACATTTGGCGATAGAAGGGAGGAAATCGAGACTGAAAAAAAGATCAGTATTGATGTATATTTTATTATTGGTTATATTATCCTGTCCTCTTCGTCCCTGAAGCATATTTAAATCCAGGATATACAGATTCTTCAAACTCTGGCTCAGGTTCATCAACTCATAATTGATCTTACGTAACTGGTAATTAAAAGATACCGATGTTTTATTGCTGAAATTCCCAAAAACGCTTTCATCAATTTCGTTAAAATTGAAGTATATGACTTTGCATTTCAAGTTATTGGAAAGAGAGTTGTAAAGATCCTGAACTTTCTCATTATGAGTCTGTGCAAAGCCTGTCTTTTCATTGATATCAAGCTTTCCGAATTTCTTTATTAATTTATTCGTACAATAAAAGATGATAACAAATTCCGGTTTAAACTTATACAAATCTGAAGTCGGATCGAAGATCTGTCGCTCAATCTGATCATATTCTGCTTCAAAAATATCAAAATAAATATCTACTTCATAACCATACCCTTTTAATGCCTGAGCATACATCTGTGATGCAGAATCTGCTAGTATTGCAATTCGAATCTTTGGCTTTAAAGAAAAATCTTTTTTTAGA
>CAIMKO010000142.1 GCA_903841915.1 uncultured Chitinophagaceae bacterium
AGTTTAACAGGCTGCCCTGGAGCTATATCACTTTGTCATTTAAGAATGATCTGGATAACGGGCAGATGTATACTGATCAGTTAGGGACAGATAATATTTTCGCTACTATTTTCAGAAGACCTAATATCGCCTATAAATTTCAGCAGGTCGAAGAGAAGAAGTTAGAGATTTTTAAAGAAACAAACAAAGGAATCGCATTCGGCTTTATTGCAAACAGCAGACAATACACTGCATTGATGAACCTTCCGGGGTCTGAGTTATATCCGGCAACCTCCGGTAATGCTTTTAATAGTTTTGAAACATCTTTTCGATTGAGGTATGCTTTTTTGGAAAGGACGATTGCAGAGAATTTTGACCGCACTAGTTTTGGAAGTGATTATCCCATTGTTGATATCAAATTCACACATGGATGGCCGGGAGTTTTAAACAGTAGTTATCAATATAGTAAAATTGATTTTTCTGTTTCTGATTACTTAAAAATTTCTCCTTATGGGGTCATTTATTATAATCTGTTTGTAGGAAAACTTTTCGGCACTGTGCCTTACACATTTCTGCAGATCGCGCCGGGTAATGAATTATATTATTATAACAAGTATGCATTCAATCTGATGAATCGTTTTGAATTCATCAATGATAAATATATCGGATTCAATATCGAACATAATATCGGCGCAGGTTTGTTCCGATTCATTCCGCTTACGCGTAAAATGAAATTGAGACAGTTCTGGAGTGCCAAAGGAATTGCAGGTGATTTGAGCGATGCCAATAAACAATTGAATTTTGTAGGAAACTATCCTTTCAAGTCCCTTGATGGGAAAATGTATTGTGAAGTAGGAACGGGGGTTGATAATATTTTTAAGCTTTTCCGTGTTGATCTGGTTTGGCGTGTTGCCCCTACACCTGCTGCCAATGAACAGGTGAACAAGTTTGCTGTATTTGGCAGTTTCAGGCTTAGCTTCTGATATTTTTTTTCATTGCAAACGATTGCAGTTCTTGTATTACTGCAGTCGCTTCTCAGTGGCCAGGGAAAGTTATCATTTCAAAAAACAGCTTACTCGTTTAAGAAACATCTTATTAACTTTGTTTGTAAATGATTGCTCTATGAAACAAATTTTTCTAAGCATAACTATCTGTATGCTTTTTTTTATGTCATGTAAAAACAAAACAACCCAGCAAACTTCATCCGACTTAACCAATCAGAAATGGTGGAAAGAAGCGGTGGTATACCAGATCTATCCCCGAAGTTTTAAGGACAGTGATGGAGATGGTGTTGGTGATCTGAAAGGTATCATTTCTAAATTGGATTATATTAAAAGCTTAGGGATCGATGTGGTTTGGTTGAATCCGATCTTCGGGTCTCCAAATGATGATAACGGATATGATATCAGCGATTATCGTGGTATCATGAAAGAGTTTGGAACAATGGCTGATTTTGATGCATTGTTGAAAGGAATGCATGAACGCGGAATAAAATTAGTACTAGACCTTGTAGCTAATCACAGCAGCGACGAACACGAATGGTTTAAGCAATCAAGAAGTTCAAGAATAAATCCATATAGGGATTATTATCATTGGTGGCCTGCAGAAAAAGGGAAGCCTGCACATCGCTGGAGTTTCTTTGATGTAAATGCCGATGCCTGGAAATTTGATTCAGCAACCAATGCTTATTATCTCCATTATTTTTCACGCAAACAACCAGATTTAAATTGGGAAAATCCTAAAGTTCGTAAAGAGATCTTTGATATGATGAACTTCTGGTTCGATAAAGGGATTGATGGTTTTAGAATGGATGTGATTCCTTTTATTTCTAAAGACACCACTTTCCCTGAATTGCCAAAAGAATACAATGGTGATATGGTGGCATATTATGCAAATGGCCCGCACTTACATGATTATTTAAAAGAAATGAATAAGGAAGTGCTAAGCAAACATAATGTGATGAGTGTGGCTGAAGGTGCCGGTGTTACTGCTGCAACTGCCCATAATTTTGTGGATGAAGACAGGAACGAATTAAATATGCTCTATCATTTTGAAGGAACAGGTTATGGTTATGTTCCCGGTAAATTTAAAGTGCCGGAACCCGACGGATATAAGTTAGTAGGCTTTAAAGAGATATATAGCAAATGGGACAGCATATTTGCGACAAAAGGCTGGGGGACTATTTATCTCGGCAATCACGATCAACCCCGAATGGTAACACGTTGGGGTAATGATGCGCCTGAATTCAGAGAAGTATCCTCTAAAATGTTAACTACATTTTTATTGACCATGCGTGCTACACCTTACTATTATTTCGGTGATGAATTGGGTATGAGTAATATCAAATTCGATAAGATCGAAGATTATAATGATATCGAAACAAAGAATCACTACATTCTTTTGCAAACTCAGAAAGGTGATATAAAAGAATTCATGGAATCAGCCAAGATATCTGCACGCGATAATGGCCGAACACCATTTCAATGGGATGCTACTGCAAATGCAGGATTCACTTCAGGCAAGCCATGGTTGAAAATAAATCCGAATTATAAAAATGTAAATGTTGCAGCCGAAGTAGGAAATGTAAATTCATGTTTAAGCTATTTCAAGAATGCTGTTCAATTACGTAAGAATAATAAAGTGTTGGTGTATGGCAAATATGAATTACTGGATAAAGCCAATGAAAAAGTATATGCTTACACAAGAGGGGAAGGGGCAGACAAAGTGTTGGTGATTCTTAATTTCAGTAAAGAAAAAATTATATGGAATCTTCCTGCAGGATTAGCTGTAGATGAAAAACCACTGTTAAATAACTATACAACATTTTCTGCAAACGGTCCGATCGCATTAGAACCTTATCAGGCTATTGTTGTGAAAGTGAAATAAATTTATAGTTAGGAATTATAAAAAGAGAGCCATCAAATGTTAATGGCTCTCTTTTTATTTCATAGTTAAACTCAAACCTTATTCATCCTTGTTTAATGTTCTTTTAAAAATGCAA
>CAIMKO010000143.1 GCA_903841915.1 uncultured Chitinophagaceae bacterium
CAGTAACAGCAACGCTGTCATCAAATACAGCATCCCCTATAATTTCTCCAGAGGTAGAGGCACCAATAATATTTGCATTAGGGTACGCTAGCTTTAAATGATCAAAAATTTCTTTGTTGGTGACCAGTTCATTTGAACCAAATGCTAAAACCAATTGTGTTTCAGCTGGGTTGAAACCTGCAGAAGAAGAAAGGGTCTGCCATTTTTTATTTACAAAATGCTGCTGCTGGGTTTTCATATAATTGTAATTTAAATAAATGTAAATTAAATAATGAGATATTACAAATATTGCCTGTGAAAAAATATAAACGTGTAGCTGTTTTGATTACATTTGATTTTACTGTTTTGATATTTAATAGGAACCAAACTCAACGTTTCGCTGAGCATAATTCTTACCTTAGACAGAGCTTCGTTATCTACCCTAAATTTATACTGATTTTATGAAACGAATAGTATTTCGAACCCTTAAAATAACCGGTATTTCTTTTGCCGGCATCCTATTGCTTCTTTTTTTGCTTCCTTATTTTTTTCCAAAATCGATCTCTGATAAGATCAAGAATTTAGCAAATCAGCAATTGAAGACAGAATTAAATTTTTCTGAGGCGCGATTGTCTTTCTTTAACCATTTTCCAGCACTTACTCTTACTCTGTATGATTTCACCTTAAAGGGGTCTGCTCCATTTGAGAAAGAAACATTGATTGCTTCAAAAGAAATAGCATTGGGTATTGATCTTTCTTCATTGATTGCCGGAAAAATTTATGTAGACAAGATCTTTTTAACAAAGGCATTAATTAATGTTCAGGCAAATGAAAAAGGACAAGCAAACTACAATGTCTATGCTTCATCCGACAGTACAGTAAAAAATAATAGTGATACATCAAGCAATGCTTCTTTAAAGATTGAAAAAATCATCATTGAAAAATCTCATATTATTTATAATGATCGCTCCTTTCCCATGCTCATCAATGCTAAGGGTTTTAACTATGTTGGCAAAGGCGATCTGAGTAAATCAATTTTTGATCTGGTAACACATGCTGAAATTGATTCCGTTGATTTTAATTACAATCATCAATCTTATTTTGTTTCCAAAAAACTACGCGCGGATCTGATCACCAAGATCAACACGCATTCACTTTCTTTTGTTTTTGAAAAAAATGACCTCACTATAAACCAGCTCCCCGTTCAGTTTAAAGGAAAATTTGAATTCTTAAAGAGTGGTTATAAAATGAACTTTAAGGTCAATTCAAATGCTACAGAATTAAAAAATATCATAACAGCCATGCCTGCCGAATATCTGGGATGGTTAGAAAAGACCGAATTAAAGGGAACTGCCGATATTGGCATTCAGCTTGTGGGCAATTATATTGCAGAAAGCAACACAAAGCCGGACCTCGCGATGACCATGGGAATCCGTAGCGGATTTGTTTCCAATGAAAAAGCCCCATCCCCCATTACCAATCTGTTTCTCAATTTTGAAACAAGATTACCCGGATTAAATGCCGATAGCTTATATGTAAACATTGATTCCATATACTTTAATATAGACAAGGACTATTTCAGTTCTATTATAAAAGTGAAAGGATTAAAAGAGCCAGATATACACGCCAAGATCAATACTGAGATCGATCTGGAAAAATGGAACCGTGCTTTTGGCTTTAAAACATTCGCTGTAAAAGGAAAATATTCTCTGCACTTAGACGCTGATGGCATTTTCGCAAGAGGCCAAAATCCAAAAAACATAAGGCCAGATACCATCATTAGCAGTATTCCTTCCTTTCATATAAGGTCCTCTTTCAGCAACGGATATTTTAAATACACAGCCCTACAACAGGCTTTAAAGAATATTCACTTTACAATCAATGCTGATTGTGCCGATAATAATTACCAGCATACTGATCTTTCTGTTGAAAATATCAACGCAAATATTGCGGATGATTTTTTAAAAGGATTTTTAAAGATCAAAGGGGGAAATGAGTTCAATGTGAATGCTGACCTGAAATCTGTTTTGCATTTATCTTCCATCAATCAAATTTATCCTCTGGATAGCCTGGATCTGAATGGTGATATTAATATTGATATAGTGACAAACGGAAAATACGATCCCGCAAAAAAATTATTTCCTAAGACAATCGCTGCCATTAAAATGCAGAATGGCTCTGTCCAAACAAAGTATTATCCGCATCCGGTTGAAAAAATTCAGGTAGATG
>CAIMKO010000144.1 GCA_903841915.1 uncultured Chitinophagaceae bacterium
ATGGCAAGCATAACGTAACTGTTGACGGCAGCTTGACCATTCATGGTGTTTCGCAAAAAGTTTCAACTGCCGGTTCATTAACTATTGCAAATGGCAAAGTCTCCATCACCGGATCATTCAAAGTAAAAATAAAAGAATACGGTATCACAGGATTATATATTGGCGATAAGATTGCATCCGAAGCAGAGATCACGCTGAACTGTAAATATGATTAACCGTTTTATTTTCACTAAGTATAACAATACCACAATGCATTCAATAAAAAAAAATATTCGCTTCTGCATTCATTATTCTAAGCTCAGTGCTTGCAGTTACGCATGCAGCAGCTCAGGAGATCGATCTTTTTAAAATGCAGGATGCACAGGATAAAAAAGAGGCAAAGGAAAAAACAGATCTTGTTACCGCCACTTTCAAAACAACCAGATTGATCAATGGCCAGTCCATTGAAAATGTTGGACGCGGAATATTGGATGTTAAAATATCGCATCGTTTTGGACCTCTCAACTCAGGCGCTTATAATTTATTTGGATTAGACAATGCCTCTACCCGTTTAGGTGTTGATTATGGCATTACCGACAGATTAATGGTCGGTGTGGGAAGAAGTTCTAATGAAAAGTTGTTTGACGGGTTTTTGAAATACAGGATACTAAGGCAATCTACCGGCAAAAAATATATGCCGATATCTGTAAGCTATTCGGGTTCTGTTAATTTGAATACTTTACAAGATCCTACCAATCCGAATAAATGGTATTCCGATCGCCTCACTTTTTCTCACCAATTACTCATCGCCAGCAAACTAAATGATTATACTTCTATTCAATTCATGCCAACCTTGATCCATTATAATAGTGTGCCACTGGTTACTGATCCTAATGATCTCTACGCAGTAGGTGTTGGTATGAGGCAAAGAATTTCTAAACGAGTGAATATTACTGCCGAATATTATTATCAGATCAATCAATTTCAAGGAACTTCTAATGCTTTATCATTCGGAGTCGATGTTGAAACTGGCGGGCACGTATTTCAGTTTGTGTTTTCCAATTCGCTGGGCATGACAGACAGAAGTCTGATCACGCAAACTACCGGAACTTGGAATAATGGTGACATACATTTTGGTTTCAATATCGCCAGAGTATTCACTATCGTTAAAAAGAAAGATATAAAACTGTAGCCAAAAAAAATTCCTGATCTGATAAGCATACATCACATGAATATGAGAAAAAAAATAATGTTAACTGCCGCTACTGTTGTCATTGTTGCTATTATTAGTATATGGTTCTTTATCTTTTATAAACCCACACATTTTAAAAGAGATGTGGCTGATGAGAAAGGGATCATCACTACTTCAAAAGAATTAGTGAAAGAGTTTCAAAATAATGAAGCAGCTTCCAATGCCAAATATTTAAACAAAGCAGTGGAAATAACTGGCGAAGTTCTTGAAGTAAAAAAAGATCAGACCGGAAACAATACATTGCTGCTTAAAAGTGACGATGCTTTATCCAATGTATTCGTAACATTGAAAGGATCAGATCAAAAAATATCTGCTGGTTATTCCATTACCGTAAAAGGAATTTGCACCGGCTTTCTCAGTGATGTCGTTATTATTGATGCCGTCTTGATTAAATGATATTGATTTGATCATCGTTATTATTCTTGAACGATATTGTGCTATATTGGTAGATGCATAAAAATCTCCGGTTACCGGTAACAACAGAATGACTAAACTTTTTTCATCACTTCTTCTCGCGATCCTTTTCAGCACGAACATTCATTCGCAAAATTGGGATATCAATCTGTTACAAAAGATCAATCCCGAAAATCCCAATTCATCTTTTTGGCGGGGAATGACTAATTCTGCTTATCCCATAACAATTGCTGTACAAGGTGGTTTTATGCTGTCTGATTATTTTAAATCGGACAGTACCCGTGGAAGGATCCCCTGGCATATAGCAGAAAAATTGTTTGTTCTTGTTGTAACAGAAGCGATGAAATATGCGGTTAACAGACCAAGACCTTATATCACTTATCCAGGGCTGGTTCATCCTTATGATAACAGCGAAACTGGTTTATCTTTTCCCTCTGCACATACTTCTCTCGCGTTTAACACAGCAGCTACACTAAGTATCCGATTGCATAAATGGTATATCACGATACCAGCCTACCTATGGGCTTCGGGGGTTGGATATTCCAGATTATATCTGGGAGAACATTATCCGAGTGATGTAATAGCCGGGGCTGTATTGGGTGTTGGCAGTGCTTATTTTACTGATTGGATCGATAGAAAATTATATCCCAGGAAATTCAAGAAAAAGCAGGGATTGGCAATGAATGATCATTTCTAAATTTTCCACTCAACTTAAGCAGCTATTGCATTGGCCGTTTCTTTAATACTGATGCGCAGCAAACCAAAATAGTAACTTACATACGTTAGTTTAAATCAAATTATTTTTTTATAGGAAAAAGACTTATTTAAAATAAAATACCTACTTTGCTCATGCTTCTCATAATGTAAGTTTTTAAAAGAGTAAAAAGCCTCATTCGTAAGAATGGGGCTTTTTAATAAATAAGTTTCCGGCTAGTCTTGTTGAAAAGGCCTTCGTTTTAAGATACTTCAAATGCAAGATCAGCTACTTTGATCACTTCCATAGCTTGCTCAGTTGTCCGGATGATTTTAAATAATCCAACCAATAAAGCCATATCTGTTTTTTTGCGATGGCTTCTTCCGCTTCAATATTTTGTAAGCTTGCTTCTTCAGTGTTTAGTGCAGAACTTGTTTCCTGGCCTTCTTTAACTCTTTCCTGCATGATCCGGATGGTTTCATTAGAAAGAGAAATATTGTCTTCTAAAGTTTTGATCTGCACTATTACCCTATCCATTTTTATTTTTGCGGTGATGGCATCTTTCTGGTACTGAGCAGTTTTATCTTCCCGTTGCTGATGATACTGCAGTCCCTGCTGCTGTAATTGTTGCAATTTACTTTGCTTATCCTCACCAAATAATAAGGGAACTTTCATATCAATTCCTACATAACTGGACCCATACCAGCTATTGGCTTCTATGGGATTAAAGTTATTCGTGTACTGATTGGCACCAAGATGCCCTTTTAAATTAAGTGTAGGGATATATTTTGCTTTTTCAGATTGTGCCTGTAAACTGATCAGGTTTCCTTGTAATTCTAATTGCCGCAATTCGGGAATGGAATCTTTTAGCAACTGCAGATCGGATCTCAATAATTGATCTTGCTTAAAAAATCCGGCATCAATGGCAAAATCAGCTTTTGCAATATCCGGTTCCCCGATCAAAAAAAGCAGGTATACTTTATCTTCTATGAGCTGAGAGATGGCATCCCGTAGTTTTTGTATCGCATTATTATGATTGATCTGTGCTTTATTCAGATCCGATTTCAATAACCGTTTTGCATCAAACTTATCTTTTTGTAACTGATAACTGATCCTTGTTCTGTTCGTGTCTGTAACAGCAGATCGGATCTGCTGTTCCTGCAATCCAATATTCAAATATGTTTGTGCAACAGTGTATGCAAGATCATATTCTGTTTGTGCCTGAGAAGAAGAACTGATCTTTTCCTGCAATTCAAATTCTTTGATCTGCCTTTTTATGGAAACATCGATCAATGGTTGCTGCAATACCAGATCAGCCGATTGAGTCCAGTTAGTACCAAACTGAATGGCTTTCATGGCATCAGGCGGAAAATTAGCATTGAACATGCCAATCGGCAAAATAGAAGTTTGTAAAATGGGATTATATAAATACGAATATTCAAAAGAAACCTGCGGCCAATATTTTTTTAGCAGTGCTTCTGTTTGCAGTTTACGAATCGATACATCCAATTTACCCGCCTGTATATTTTTTCTGTTCTTCAATGCAGCATTGATCGACTGATCTAAGCCCAAAGTTGTTTGCGCCAACATTTGAACAGACAATAACAATAATACTGACATCAATTGTACCGTCTTTGTTCTAACAGCACGTAAAAACAAGGCTCCCATATCGCTGAATATTGTTCGTAAAATAAACGGTTCTTTTATTAGCATACATCATAGTTAAGATCATCTGAAAACTGCTGCAGGTTCTACACTTCTTATTCTTCCCAATGCAAAGGATGCACCGCCTATGGAGATCAATGCAATGGTTAAAAACATGGCAAAAAGCACCGGAGGGGAGAAGCTAAAAAGAAGACCCGACTTGGCAACGCCCATCCTAAATCCTTCCAGCAACAAATACCCAATTAAAAATCCGGCAACGGCAAATAATATTGCCTGTGTTAATATCAATCTGCTGATATATCGGTTACCTGCACCAATGGCTTTTAAAGTGCCATAATCTTTTAGTCGATCCAATGCCGAAGAATACATGGTCAGGCCGATAATAAAGAATCCTGCGATCAACGCAAATGCGATCAATGTTCCCGTACTTAAAGCAATGCCACTGGTGGAAAGGATCTTTTTGATAGTAGAAGATGCGAGTTTTTTAGATGGCCATGCCCGAACGCCATACACTGTTTTGTTGATGTGGTCGCACACATCTTCCGCATTGCTGCCGGGCTGCAGTTTTACCAATATGGCACTGATTGCATTAGGGGATTGATTAGAATAAAATCTGGCCCGCTCGATCGTGGTAACACAGAAACTACTGCCAAATCCGCGAAAACCCTTTGTTTGTAATGCAAAAAATGCACGCTTTCCATTGATCTCAAAATCAGTTCCGATATCTATATTTTCTCCAAGATTTTTCTTTTCAAAAAATTCACCGCTCACTGCGCCATCCATCTGCAGATCACCGGAATGTCC
>CAIMKO010000145.1 GCA_903841915.1 uncultured Chitinophagaceae bacterium
AGGGAACCAACCCGAAAACGGGCTGTTATCGTTTTCGGGGGTCTTTTTTTGTTTCTTTTTTGGACAAGCAAAAAAGAATAAAGAAAAAATAATATTCTCTTTCTTTTCTCTTGAAAGAAAAGAAACAAAAGTTCAAGCCTGCCTGCCGGTAGGCAGGGCTGCAGAAAAACAGCTAAAAATTGATTGCATTCGCTAAAATGAAAAAAGTCTAAAGCCAATCTTTTGTAAGATGAATTATCGAAGCTGTGTTAAATACAATTTATAATAACCAAGCATTTTTCATTTTAAACTGCCGAATGGCAGTCGCTCATTCCATCAATTTTCTTAACGCTGTCTTTCTGAGGCCGGGGGAAATGCAGGCACCCTAATATTATTCTAAAATAATTATTTTTTAAACGCCTGTTTTATATTTTATTGATTTTCACCTTCTTAATACATGTGTCATTGGCAGGCACGAGGAAACTGCCCAATGTTTTCTACTTCAGCCCAACAGATCCCTTCCCGATATAATCGGGATCGGGAAGACAGCACAGATCAGCATTTGTACAGATGCTCGGCTTTGTGTCATTCCGAGGCACGAGGAATCTGTTTGGCATAAGTTCTATTACCGAACAAATCCCCACTTACTGGAAGGCAGACTTTGTTCTCCAAAATCATTCGTGCAGCTGTCTGCCGTAGGCTGATTCGTTGCAAAAAAAATCCGAAGGATTTCCCTTTGTGCTCTTTCTGCCTTTGTGGTTCAAAAAAATAATTCACCCTACACAAAAACATTCATCAAAAAAACAGAAGCCCCTATATACTGAAGATTCTTGTTTACATCATTAAGCATCTTGATCAAAAGTTCCCTGGTCTTTTTCATGGTATAGATACTTGCGTCATAACTTTTATTCAATAAACTTCTGTATCTGATCTGCGGCTGTCCCATGCTGCTGCAGTGCGTTGCAACCAATTCATACAAATCTTTCTTCACTTCCGTCTCAACGACCCCAAATTTTTCAAAGAGATATAAAAAATATCCTATCGACTCAACAGAAATTTTCAAATCTATTTTCCCCTTGCCGGTCTTCGGTTTCTGATACGATGCAGGGTCTTCCTGCATTTGTAAACAATTCATTTCTGCCTGCAACCAGTTACAGATCACTGCTGTCACATGCATTTCTTCAGGGTCATAAGCAAGTTTGCATCTTTCTACTTGTTGCTGCTGTTCTTTGATCATCACGGCGACTTGATAAACCGGTCTTTCTTTTTGATCACTGCTGTACAAAACGGTTTTCAAATGCAGGATATACCAGTTGAGAAAATGGCTGCAATTAAAATTCATGGTTATTAGACATTGCAATAATTCCTTTTCATTTCCGGTCAGCAGTAATGCAGCATACAAAGCGTTCAGGTAACCATGCAAATGATAACTGCATTGATTCGTTTTTGTAAGGTAAGCTTGAAAACTGTCAAGGATCAATGACCTCAGTTGTTCAGGAAGAGAAAATTTATTCAAGTGTTTGCGCAGGCTATCATTCTTTTTCCTGATCTCTGTGCTGCTGATCTCCCGATAATACGCTGTGACGGATGACCTATCATCAAAACTGTTTTCAAAACAGTCGCGCATCGATATCAGTTGTTCTTCTATGATACGCATGCATTGTTGATAGAGGGAGAGAATGATCGGATCCTTTACGGAAGATCGATAATCATAAATAATATCCGAAAAATGGATCAGGTCATGCTGATGATGACTGATATACT
>CAIMKO010000146.1 GCA_903841915.1 uncultured Chitinophagaceae bacterium
GTTTCAAAATAAACCGCATCGCGAATAAAATCATCATTAAAAATTCTAACTTCTGTTTGAATAGGCTGACGATTTGGCGGCGGCGTATTGATGATGCTGAGATCTCTGGCACCCATCAGGCTGAATTGCAGTGTTCTCGGGATAGGTGTTGCAGTGAGTGTTAAGCAATCAACATTTGTTTTTAATGTTTTTAATTTTTCTTTATGGCCTACACCGAATTTTTGTTCTTCATCGACTACCATTAATCCAAGGTCTTTGAACTTTACTTCCTTTCCCAATAAACCATGTGTCCCGATGATGATATCGATCTTTCCTTCTTCCAGTTTTTTGTAGGTCTCTTTTTTCTCTTTGGCTGATTTAAATCGATTCACATAATCAACCGTAACAGGAAAGTCTTTGAATCTTTCTTTGAATGTCTGATAGTGTTGATAGGCTAAAATGGTGGTAGGAACAAGCACTGCAGCCTGCTTGCCATCACAACAGGTTTTAAATGCTGCGCGAATAGCAATTTCTGTTTTACCAAAACCAACGTCACCGCAAACCAGGCGATCCATTGGTGATGGACTCTCCATGTCTTTCTTCACATCGGCCGTTGCTTTACTTTGATCGGGCGTGTCCTCATAAATAAAACTTGCTTCCAGTTCGGTTTGCATGTAATTATCGGGCATATGTTGAAAGCCTTGCTGTGCCTTGCGTTGCGCATATAGTTTGATCAGGTCAAATGCGATCTCTTTTACCTTGATCTTTGTTTTCTCTTTCAGTTTGCTCCAAACCTCACTGCCCAATTTATTGATCTTGGGAACCGTCCCTTCTTTGCCTGTGTATTTAGAGATCTTGTGGAGTGAATTAATATTTACGTATAAAATATCGCTGTCTTTATAAATGATCCTTACCGCTTCCTGCACTCTGCCGTTCACTTCGATCTTTTGTAAACCACTGTAAGTGCCTACACCATGATCAATATGTGATACATAATCTCCGGGTTGCAGATCACGCAATGTTTTTAAAGTAAGCGCTTTGTTTTTATTATACGCCTGTTTGACCTTGTATTTATGGTATCGTTGAAAGATCTGATGATCGGTATAGCAAACAACTTTCAGATCATCATCAATAAAACCTTCGTGGATACTTGTTGCAACAGGAACAAACCGGATCTCGGTATTCAGATCCTGAAAGATACTGTTCAGTCTTTCTAATTGTCTCGGTTGTTCCGCAAAAATGTAAATGCTGTATTTATTATTTTCATGTTCTTTCAGATCTTTGATCAGCAGATCAAACTGTCGATTGAAAGAGGGTTGTGATTTGGTGTGGAAGTCCACCGTCCACTGTCCACCGTCTACCGCCACTGCATCATTAGAAAGTTCCTTCGTTTGACATTTGACTTTTGACGTTTGGCTATCTACTGTTGATGGTTGACCAAAATGCGATTTATAACCAAACTCTACAATATGTCTTTGCTGAATTTGTCTTTCAAAAGTTGCTGCTGGGATAAAATCCTGTAAGCTTACATCTTTTATGATCTTTGTTTCATCCTCCTCATCGTAAGTCGTTAATCGTGAAACGCCAGTTGAGGAACCTTTACTTGCGATTTCCGACTCACGATTCACGATTTCTCTTTCCAAAAACATTCCCAGATCTTCTTCCTCTGTTTCAATTTTTTGTTTGATCACATCCCAGTCTTTCAGCCATACGATCGTATTCTCCGGTAAAAATTCTAACAGAGAAACTTTATCACCCGTATCGAATTGTGTTTCCACATTCGGGATGATGTTTACCTGCATCAATTTTCTTTCACTCAACTGTGTTTCGGGATCAAAGATGCGGATGCTGTCTACATCATTACCAAACAATTCAACACGATAAGGTTTTTCGTTGCCGAAGGAATAAATATCGAGAATACCCCCACGCAATGCAAATTGGCCGGGCTCATATACAAAGTCGGTGCGTTCAAAACCATACATCACAAAGAGTTCCATCAATCCGTTCAGATTGATGTTATCGTTTGTTTTGATGCTGATGATATTACCCCTTAATGTTTTGGGTAGTACTACTTTTTCAAATAAAGCTTCGGGATAGGTGATGATGATCTTTTTATTTCCTCCTGCAGAAAGTTTGGTCAGCATTTCAGTCCGCAACATCACATGTGATGAATTCAGCAGTCTGAAATTCTTTCTGTTCTTAAAAGAGGAAGGGAAATAAAACAGGTCCAATGCATCGGTCAAATTTTCTATGGTGTTATGAAAATAGGCAGCTTCTTCAGCATCATTCAAGACCACCAGATGATTCAAGTTCTGACAATTGGGGTGTAGGAAAATATTGCTCACCACAAATTCTGCACTGCTGCCACGCAAATTTTTAAGGAATATTTTTTGTTTTACACCCTCTGCATCGGGGAGGGTTGGGGTGGGGCCGGCAATAGAGAGCCTGTCCGCCAACTGAAAAAGGAGGGGAGAATTTTGATACTGCTCTAACAACACACTTAAATTCATAACAACAGCACAAAGATAATGGCTTAACCGCTTTTCTACAGTTAATATGTTGCGCCTGCATCTACTTTGATCACTGTTTTGGTTATTGTTCCTGTTTCCACTTTTACCGCAGCGATATTATTTTCCGAGTCAAACAGGTTAGCATAAAAGAGCTGATCTTTTTTGGTGAAAAGCGAATAATCGCCGGCAGGCAACTGAATGTTGAAATGGCCCGTACTATCTGATTGAGTGGTAGTAATTAATTTTTTGTGAATGGCAGTATACGAAGGCGAATTATCGACACGAACAACATCTTTTATATTCGTCATTTCGTAAATAAAAATAGTGGTGGAAATCCCGGAAGGTTTTGGGCTAGCTCTGCCCGGCATGGGCATCAGGTTGCCGGAGGTCTTATAGACATAACCATCAATACCCTGTGCTGTTTTAATCGCTGTATTTTGCGTTTTCACCGATGCACAAGCAAGAATTGTTAAAATGGCAAAAAAGATTATGAAAATATTTTTAGACATACCGCAAATTGAATGGTGAAAGTATCTAAATTTAAACAATTATTGCGTACGGAGAATTACAATTGATCAAATATGATGAAGACTAAGTTATTAATATTTTTATTGCTGTGTATTTGTGTAGGATCGATCGCTCAGGAAAAAGCCAATCTGAAAGTGCTGGAGGATTTTGCCCGCGACCACAGGATCAAAGAAGATGCTGAATATGCAAGAGCAGTGCAGGTCGCAAAATTAAAAGGCTGGCCTGTTTATCAGGTTGGAAAGAATGGAACTGTATCAGCGTTACAGCGTATAGACCAGTCAGGAAATCCGATTTATTATACAACATTTAATAATACCATTGCTGCTGCCACCACACGTGCCAATCAATTATGGCCGGGGGGAAGTTCGGGATTGAACCTTTCGGGCTCTTCCGACTCAGTAAAAAGTAAATTGGGTATTTGGGATGGTGGTTTGATCTTAAAGAATCATGTTGAATTGGTTGGTCGTATTTTTCAAAAAGATTCTGCCGGATTAACATTGGATGATCATGCTACACATACTACAGGTACTATGATCGCTTCGGGCGTAAATCCTATCGCCAAAGGAATGGCTTATGGATTAAAACAATTGACGGCCTACAGTTTTATAAAAAATGAAGTGTCTAACATGACAAATGAAGCACCCAATCTTTTGGTGTCCAATCATTCTTACGGAATAACGGGTGGATGGTTGTATGATGGAACAAACTGGAACTGGAATGGTGATACAACACTTAGTAAATCAGAATCATGCTTTTCCGGTTATTACAGTAGTGATGCTCAGATGTATGATTCGATAGCCTATCATGCACCTAATTATTTAACAGTTTTCGCCGCGGGTAATTCCAATGGTAATAATGGTAACGGACAAGGACCTGCAGTAGGGGCTTCTTATTTATATAATGGAGGCGCTAAGGTAACCAGAACTGCAGCTATGGCTAGTAACCTTACTTATGGTTCGGTAGCCATGGGACAAACAGCAAAAAATATTATTGCAGTAGGTGCCGTGAACGGAATACCCTTGGGATATAGCGGACCCGGTGATGTGCAGATCGCTTCTTTCAGTTCATGGGGACCAACAGATGATGGAAGAATAAAACCTGAACTGGTTGCCGATGGGGTAAATGTTACTTCAACCATTTCTAGTTCTACTACAGCTTACGAATCATTAAGCGGAACATCAATGTCATCACCGAATGCAGCAGGCTCTTTATTGCTGTTGCAGGAATATTATAAGCAAAAACACCCCAACGCATTTATGTTGGCTTCTACTTTAAAAGCATTGGCTTTACATACTGCCGATGAAGCAGGTGCTTCACCCGGTCCTGATTATGTGTATGGTTATGGATTATTAGATGTTTTAAAAGCTTCCAGTGTAATTACATCTTCCTTCAATAAAAAAACGGATACTATTATTGAAAAGACATTGACAACCGGTACATCCTATACTGTGAGTTTTGTAGCTTCCGGCAACGGGCCATTGAAAGCAACGCTTGTATGGACCGATCCTCCGGCAACACCTGTTACATCCATACTTTTAAATAATACAACTCCCAGATTGATCAATGATCTGGATCTGAGAATAACTAGCGGAAGCAATACCTATTTCCCATGGATATTAAACCCCAATAGTCCAACAGCTGCTGCTACAAAGGGCGATGATAAATTAAATAATATTGAACAGGTGCAAGTGGATAGTGTTGTTCCGGGAAAAACCTATACCATTACTGTTTCTAATAAAGGAACATTAGCAAGAAATGGCACACAGGTTTTTTCTTTGATCGTTAGCAGTATTGGTGGGACTGCTTATTGTACTTCTGCTTCAACAAGCAGTACTATTGGAGCGGCAATTGATAGTGTGGTTTTTTCAGGAATTGCAACAAAGAATATTTCTAATGCAGGGTATGTAGATTCTACAAAGCTTTCAGCTGATATTGAACCATCAAAATCGACAGCTTTTACAGTATCAGTTCGAACAAGAGATGCTTCTTCAAATGCAAGAGTAGTTCGAGCATATATAGACTATAACGGCAATGGCATTTTTGAATCAACTGAGCAGGTTGCACAAAGTGCTATAATAAACAGCGGTATCGGTAAAACTTCACTAACAGTTACGACACCTCCTAATCTAACAATTGGGAATTATTTACTGATGCGTGTAATAGTTATGGAAACAAGTAATCCGAGTGACATCAACCCATGCGGAACATATGCTGTTGGTCAAACAGAAGACTTTACATTGAGAGTTGTTTCACCAACCAATGATGTTGCATTGGCAGGTATTGTTTCACCTGCCATAGGTTCTTGTGCTAATCCTTCTCAGTTTGTTACTGTTGCCATAAAGAATAAAGGAGCTGTTGCACAAACCGGTATTCCTGTAACCGCAATAATAAAAAATGGCAGCAACACAACAACCTTAACAGGAAACTATCCCGGAACTATCGCAGAGGGAAGTACAATTAATTATACTTTTCAAAAACCGTTTATTGGTGTAGCGGGTACAACCTATACTTTAACAGCCTATACCGGATTGACAACCGATCAGGATCACAGCAATGATACTTTGTCTCAAAGCATCAGCATTGCTGCAAAGCCTTCATTGCCGGTAGGAGCTACTGCAGAGATCTGCAACACGAATACCGTTTATTACAATGTTGTGAACGGCACTTTGGGTGCTACTTATTTGTGGTATACAGCGCCGACAGGTCCTGTTGTTGCATCAGGAACTAACGGCATTATTTCTACAGTTACTTCCGACAGTAAATATTATGTAACAACAGGGTATAAAGGAAGTGTTGGACCAATCAACAAAAATGTTTTCCCTGGTGGTGGCTACAACAATTTTGCCGGAAACTATGTATATATAACAGCTAATGTTGCCCTAACCATCGATTATGCGAAACTGTATATTGGCAATCCGGGTCAAATAACTTTTGCCGTTGCAGACCTTTCCAATGTCAGCAGTAGCGGCTACAGCTATTTAACATTATCTTCTTCAACAATTGATGCTTATGCAACAACACCAACAGCTACAGCGCCTACCGGGACTTCTGCTAACCCGGATGTAGCTGCTGATTCAGGGGCTTATTATTATTTGAATCTTACTGTTCCTGCCGGTAACCATGCCATTATCATCAATCCGAATATTACTGTCAATACCACTATTTTCAGAAATCTGGTTACTACGGCAAATATTTATCCGCAGAGTGTTCCCAATGTATTCTCTATTACCGGAAACAGTGTATCGGATGGAAATACAGGAGCCAATTATCAAAACTATTATTACTTCTTTTATGATATGCGGATCAGCACATCCGATTGTGTGAGTGATATGGGTACGGTGGTCGCCATAACGGCTGCAACCCCAACGATTGCTTTAACAGGCAGCAATACACTGGTATGCAGTGTTAAGAATGCTGCAACGTATCAATGGTATTTGGGAAGTTCAACTATATCAGGCGCAACAACTGCCACTTATACGGCAACCAAATCAGGGAATTATACAATTTCAGTTACAGATTCTGCAGGATGTACCAAGACATCAGCAGCTTATAATTTTGTTGTAACAGCCGTACAAAATGTGAATGCTTCTGATATAGGATTGGTCGTTTCTCCAAATCCGAATAATGGTAATTTTCACGTTGGATTTACCATCAATTCAAAAGCGAATGTTGATGTTGAATTGATCAATGAGGCAGGGCAGATTAGTATGAGTAACTCCTATTCGAATTTCAGTGGTCCTTTCAGTGAGCAATTCAGTAAAACAAATCTTGCCAATGGTACTTATATATTAAAAGTACAGGCGGGTAATAAAGTCTATAGAAGTAAAATCATCATTGTAAAGTAAGAAAACCCGATTTTCGGAATCAATTGAATAGAAAAGCCGACTATATAGCCGGCTTTTTTGTTACTTTATCGCCTAATAAATTTTCAGACCAAACCTACTATTGTTATGAAGCAAGAATGGCAAACAGGAAAAGTGATTGATATTAAAGAAGAAACTGCAAGCACACGCCGATTTTTCATAGAAATGACTTCGATGGAAAAATTTGATTTTCATCCGGGACAATTTGTAACACTCGATCTTCCTATTCATGAACAAAAGAATAAGCGTTGGAGAAGTTATTCCATTGCTTCTGCTCCCGATGGCACTAATGTATTTGAACTGGTGATCGTTCTGTTGCCCGGTGGTGCAGGTACAACTTTCTTATTCGATTTAAATGAAGTGAAAATCGGTACAGAATTAAATGTTCGTGGTCCGCAGGGTAAATTTATTCTTCCTGAAGAGTTGGACAAGGACCTATTTCTTATATGCACCGGAACAGGTATTGCGCCTTTCCGTTCGATGGTACAATACCTGCACAAATACAAAGTGCCCCACAAAAAGATACATCTCATTTTTGGATGCAGGAAACTGCAGGACGGATTATATATTCAAGAATTAAAGGAACTTGAAAAGAATGAACCTGATTTTTTCTTTCATCCTGTTTTTTCAAGAGAGCATGAAGTGGGCAAAGGAATGTATACAGGTTATGTACATAGCGTATATGAAAAATTGATAGCGGAAGAAAAAGACCCTGCAAAATTCTATTTATGCGGATGGAAGAATATGATCGATGAAGCCAAGGAAAAAATAATGGCAATAGGTTACGACAGAAAAGATATTCATCTTGAATTATACGGGTAAAAATTCATAGTTAATGGGTGATGGATCATAGTATCGTTCTAACTATGATCCATCACCTATTAACTATCATCCAACTACATGATCGCTTCGAGTACCAGATCTTTTACTTTGCTTAATAGGATCCTTTCCTGCAACATACTGTCTCTGTAACGAATGGTTACCGTATTGTCTTCTTTAGTCTGATGATCGATGGTTACACAAAATGGTGTACCAATCGCATCCTGTCTTCTATAACGTTTACCGATGGCATCCTTCTCTTCATAAAAGCATTTAAAATAAGGCTTGCATTCGTTCATGAGATCGCGGGCGATCTCCGGTAAGCCGTCTTTCTTGGTCAATGGAAGAATGGCCAATTTATTCGGTGCTATCTTTTCGGGGATATGCAATACAATACGGCTGTCGGTTGTGCCGTCTTCCTTATTAATGATTTCTTCCTGATAGGCATTTGATAAAATGAGTAAAAACATCCTGTCCAACCCGATGGATGTTTCTACAACATAAGGGATGTAGTTTCCATAAGGTTTTCCGGTAGTTTCATCAACATCAGCATCGAAATATTGCATCTTCTTTTTGCTGAAGAGTTGATGTTGGGTCAGATCAAAATCACTTCTGCTATGAATGCCTTCCACTTCTTTGAAACCAAAAGGGAATTCAAATTCAATATCACAGGCTTCTTTGGCATAGTGTGCCAGTTTAACATGATCGTGGTAACGATATTTTGCAGCAGCAATACCCAGACTTAAATGCCATTGCAGTCTTGCCTCTTTCCAGTATTTATACCAATCACCTTCGGTGCCGGGACGAACGAAGAACTGCATTTCCATTTGTTCAAATTCTCTCATGCGGAAAATAAATTGTCTTGCAACAATTTCATTTCTGAATGCTTTACCTGTTTGAGCAATACCAAAAGGAATTTTCATTCTCGCAGTTTTTTGCACGTTGAGAAAGTTCACAAAAATGCCCTGTGCTGTTTCGGGACGTAAATAAATAGTATCTGCGTCATCTGTAACAGAACCCAGTTTGGTATCGAACATTAAATTGAACTGACGAATTTCTGTCCAATTAGCGGTACCGCTAACGGCGCATTTGATCTTATTCTCTTCAATTAATTTTTTTAGTGCTGTATAATCTTCCGTTGCCAGCAGGCTATCCATGGCAGCCAAGATATCTTTTGCCTTTTGCGCTTCACCTTTTGCCTCTAATTCATCAGCAAACCCTTCCAGTAAATGATCTACACGATAGCGTTTTTTACTGTCCTTGTTATCGATCATCGGGTCGCTGAAATTATCAACGTGTCCGCTGGCTTTCCAGGTAGTAGGATGCATAAAAATAGCGGCATCAATGCCTACGATATTTTCGTGTAATTGCGTCATGCTCTTCCACCAATAATCGCGGATATTCTTTTTCAACTCACTGCCGTAGGGGCCGTAATCATAGACGGCACTTAAACCATCATAGATTTCGCTGCTCTGAAATACAAATCCATATTCTTTGGCATGAGAAATGATTGCCTGAAAATTATTGTCTTGTTGCGTACTCATAAGGCTGCAAATATAGGAAGAAGACATAAGGAACAAGAACCAAGGGACAAGGGACAAGACACAAGGAACGAGGAACAAGACACAAGGAACAGGAAACAAGGAATAATACTGGGATCAGTTTTCAGTTATTTCAACTTAGCATTATTCTGATGTCTTTCAGCATCACGGAGACTCTTCTTTTCAAAATTCTTCTGCAAAGCATCGGTCAGGTCAACCCCCGTTTGATTGGCCAGGCAGATTAATACCCATAATATATCAGCCATTTCATCGGGAAGGTCTTTTTGAAGATCAGATTTTTTGAAGGATTGATCACCATAGGTGCGGGCCATGATTCTTGCCAATTCACCTACTTCTTCGGTAAGGATCGTCATATTGGTCAATTCACTGAAATAGCGGACACCGATGGTCTTTATCCATGTGTCAACATCCTGTTGTGCTTGAGCAATGGTCATGGATCACATGTTTGGATTGGCAAAGATCAGGGTCATGGCTGAGCCAACGGAAGTGGCTTTTAATTTTGCATTCTCTGCAATATCTCCCCTGAATAATTCGTCAACAGTTTCCGTGAATATTTTTACCCAGCGCTGAAAATGTTCGGTCTTAAAAGGGGATAAAGAATGAATGTGACGATGTGCTTCCATCGCATTGTTGTGATAATTATTGGATTTCAATAAAATGGTTTCCCAGAAATTAACGATCACCGGTAAATGTTTCTCCAGATTCAAATGTGCTACATCGGTAAAATATCGACCGATCAGATCATCTGCAAAAGCTTTGTCGTAAAAAGCGGTCATCAGTTTTTCAATATCTAATCTTGTTTCAATATCTCTCATAATATTTTTATTACACGAATTGTTTCAAAGCAAAATTCGTTTCTATCTAAGTGTACTTTCGTCAAAATTAACAATAATCCCATGCTTTGCCACAGGTACACTAAAATAACTTAAAGTTCAGGCAATAAATCTATTCTTTATTTTTTGAATCTATTGAAATAGTCACCGGACCGTCGTTCAATAACTGAACTTTCATGTCTGCGCCGAAAACACCTGTTTGTAATTTCTTGCCTAGATCCTTTTCCAATTGAGCGATCATTTTCTCATACATGGGAATTGCAAGATCGGGTTTGCTGGCTTTGATATACGAAGGGCGGTTACCTTTTTTGGTGGATGCATGTAAAGTAAACTGGCTGATCAGTAAAATAGACCCATCAATTTCCAGAACACTTTTATTCATCACACCCTGCTCATCATTGAATATACGAAGATTGATCATCTTATTACTCAGCCATTCAATATCCTCTTGGGAATCAGCATCTTCAATACCAACGAATAGCAGCAATCCATGACCGATCTCTCCGGTTATATTTCCCTCAACTTTAACAGAGGCCTCGCTTACACGCTGAATTACGACTCTCATCTTTCCTTAACAGTTTTACAATTAACTTTACGGCAATGAAGATAGATATTGTATCGGAAATAGAGTTTCGAACTGCGAGAAGTGGTGGTGCAGGCGGACAAAATGTGAACAAGGTAGAGACCATGGTGGAGGGGAGATGGAATATTGCAGCATCACAGTTGGTGAGTATGGAACAAAAGCAGATCCTCTTACAAAAATTGGCGAACAGGATCAATAAACACCATGAATTGTTGGTGAGGTCTCAGGTTGAAAGAACACAATTGGGCAATAAAGAATTGGTGATCGGTAAAATGAATGAATTGATCCATCTAGCCCTTATTAAAAAGAAAGCAAGGATCGCTACAAAAGCCAGCAAAGCTTCCAAGGAAAAAAGACTGGAATCGAAGAAAAAAGAATCTTTTAATAAATCATTCCGGAAAAAAATACAACCGGGAGATTACTGAATCTGCCCATCTAATCATTCATAACCATTAATGTTTACTTTAGCATTTATAATTCATATTTAATTGAGCGGAATAAAGAAACTAGCAGGACAAACATTGTGGTATGGTGTGCCAACTATTACCAGCAGGTTTTTAGGTTATGCCACAAATATTTTTTTGTTTTGGTTATATAAACCATCATCCACAGCAGCTATCACACAGATCTATGCTGTAATTCCTTTTTTAAATATTGTTTTTACTTACGGATTAGAAACAAGTTATTTCAGGTTTGCACAAACAACCGATAAAAAACATTTGTACAATCTGTTCATGAGTTCAATAATCGTGAGTACCATTTTGTTTACAGGAATATTAGTTTGGCAATCGCCTCAAGTTGCTAAATTAATTGACATGCAGGAACATGCTGATTATGTAAGATGGATGGCGGGGATACTTTTTTTTGATACGCTTACAGTTATTCCTTTCGCCAAACTAAGACAGGAAGGCCGCCCCCGCCGATTTGCTTTTATTAAAGTATTGAATATTCTTACTTCTGTTTTTTTAACAGTATACTTTTTAGGCGTTTGCCCTAAGATCGCACAACACAATCCGGGTAGTATCTTATTAAAATTTTATAATCCGTCTATCGATATTGGTTATTACATCATTGCCAATATTGTTGCAAGCATTCTTACCTTGATTTTATTATTTAAAGAATTCATTGATTTTAAATTTGAATTTGAAATTGATCTGTGGAAGAAAGTGATGAATTATTCCTATCCATTGATTATTGTTGGTTTTGGCGGTATGATCAATGAATTGCTGAGTCGATTGGTTTATACGAGAGTAGTGAAATTAAGTCATGAGGAGGCACAACATCAATTGGGCGTGTTTGGTGCAAATTATAAAGTGGCAATATTGATCACTATTTTTATTCAGGTTTTCAGAATGGGTGCAGAGCCTTTCTTTTTTAATAAATCGAAAGATGATGATGCCAAAAAAACGTATGCAAGGGTGATGAAATTTTTTGTGATTGTTTGTTGTTTTATGTGGCTGGCTATTGCTACCAATCTTCCTTTGATCAAATATTTTGCTTACGGGAGCAATGCGAAAGAATATAGCGAAGGGTTAAGTATCATTCCAATCCTCTCGATGGGCAGTGTATTTCTGGGTATTTATTACAACTTAACCATTTGGTACAAGCTTACCAACAAAACAATGTATGGCGCATGGATCACATTAGCCGGTGCGGCCATTACTGTTGTGTTGAATATTTGGTGGATACCACTCTTTGGGTACAATGGGAGTGCATGGGCAACTTTTGTATGTTACGGTTTTATGATGGTGATCAGTTATATACTCGGACAGAAATATTATCTCATTCCTTATGCATGGAAAAAATTAGCAGCTTATATAGGGATCGTTGTGTTGTTGTTTCTGGCGCACACAGTATTTATTCATTACCTACCGGGCCTTTTGTTAGGAACTGCTTTCGCACTTGTTCTGCTATTGTCTTTCACTTTATTTATACTGAAGATTGAACGAAAAGAGTTCGAAAAAATGCCTTTTATCGGAAAATATATAAAATAAGCACGCTGCCAACAGCCGGTCAAAATTATTTAACAAAGCTATTGGGACTAGTTTATGGTCTATTCTGTTTCACTCCGTCATTTCTTTTATATTTGCCAACCTAAATTCAGCAAAGCGTGAAAGCAAGAAATGTTGTCCTTATTATTTTAGCGGTGATCATAGCAGATCAGGCATTGAAATTCTATATCAAATTGAATTTCTTTGCAGGTGAAGAACATAGAGTAATCGGCAATTGGTTCAAACTTCATTTTGTAGAAAATGAGGGCATGGCCTGGGGATGGAAATTTGGCGGTGGCTTTGGTAAAATATTCCTTACCATGTTCAGACTGGTCGCTGTGATCTGGGGTAGTTTCTTATTACGCGATTTTATCCGAAAAAAATACCATACAGGATTTATTATCTGTGCATCCTTGATCTATGCCGGTGCGCTGGGTAATTTAATCGACAGTATGTTTTACGGATTGATATTTGATAACAGTGATTTTTTCAGAGGAAATGTAGCGCATCTGTTCCCTGCTGCCGGCGGCTATGCAAAGTTCCTGCATGGGCGAGTGGTTGATATGCTGTATTTCCCCATCATTACCGATGCACATTATCCTTCCTGGATCCCATATTTTGGCGGCAAATATTTCGAGTTCTTCGAACCGGTATTCAATATCGCCGATGCTTCTATTTCAACCGGTGTGATTGCCTTGCTTGTCTTTCAGAATAAATTCTTACATAAACATCTGGAACATACTGATGTGGCTCCTGTTACAACAGAAACAGTGAATGAGAGCAAAGAATTGAATTAATTATTTAATTACAGGCTGGCTTTTGACTGTGATATTCTCAGCAGGATAGGTAATATATTGAGAAGCTATCCAGCCAACACCTTTTGAGTAATACGTATAATCCGTAAGATCTGTCTGGCGTACAAAAGCAGTACTTGGCTGCGAAATAAGTTTCAGGTAAACATCTTCCTGCACTTTGATAACGTTTTTATAGGTGATGCCATTGAAAGGTATGGTCAATCCTTTTGCTGCCATCGTAAAACCATATTTTATAGTAACATACTGTCCTCCTAAAATTCCCTGTACCGTATCACTCTCCCAGGTATCATTCACATTTTTATAGTCTTTTAAAAATGGAAAATCAATCGGACCCGATGAAGTATCGAGCAAAGAAATAAATTGATAATAGTTGCCATTTCCGTCCTTACGATAAAATGAAGTATCATTATAAGAAGGATAGGGGGTAGTAAAAATGCTGTACGCATTTGTCCCAATGATAGCGTATAAATTAGAAACAGTTGTTGTGAAATTATTAGTCAAGGATGTGCCCACAAAATAGCTCCAGTTACTGCCGATTGTTGTAGGAAAATAATCGTCATTGGTAAAAATGGGCAATGCGCCGCAATCGATATTGATCTGACAGAAAGTACTATCGTAGCTAACCGTTTTTGTAGTGACGATCGGCAGCAAAGGTTTTCCGTAACCCCTGATCTTTACTGTTTGTAAACCGGTATTCAATGCATAACCAGAATCGATGAACCAAAAACCATTGCTGGAATCGGTGCTTACTTTATAATGACCTCGGCTGGTGATATTCAATTGAACCAATAAATAATTGCTGTCGGTAAAAAGTGTATCAACCTTATAAGTTCCTTTTACAATAATTTTCTGACAATTGCCCAATGAGTCGGTAATAGTGCCGCCGGAATTGCCGTTTGCACCGTTGCCGGTTTCATAGCTCATTTCTTTCTTGCACGCGTTCATACAAAAAATGAAGAGAATGAAAGTACTGAGTGTTATTGCAAATTGCTTCATACAGGGATTAATACAGCTGTAATTTATAGAATTACAGATAAATATTACGCTAATTGCGCTGCCTTGTTTGTTAATATTTTTTGTTGCGACAGTTGCTGAATATTGGTTAACGTGATCTCAGCTATCTGACTTAAAGCCTCTTCCGTAAAAAAAGCCTGATGGGCCGTTACCAAAACGTTGGGGAAACTCATTAAGCGCTGAATGGTATCGTCCTCAATGATATTTTCTGACAGATCACGGAAAAACAGTTTTTCTTCCTGTTCATACACATCGATTCCCAGATAACCGATCTGTCTCAATTTTAGTGCATGGATCACTGCTTTGGTATCGATCAGTCCGCCTCTGCTGGTATTGATCAACATTACACCCTTTTTCATTACGGAGATTGTGTCTTCATTGATGATATGATGTGTTTGTTCGTTTAACGGGCAATGCAAGGAAATGACATCCGATTGTTTCAATACCTCCATCAAAGGAAGAAATTCAACACCCAATGCCTCCAGGTCTTTATTGGCAATAACATCAAATGCCAGTACCCTGCAACCGA
>CAIMKO010000147.1 GCA_903841915.1 uncultured Chitinophagaceae bacterium
CATCCAGGTGGGCGTACTTAGATCAAGCGGTAAGATCTTGTAGTTTGTATCAACATTATCACAGGCATACAGGAATTTAGAAACATCGGTAATGCCTTCCCGATAATCTTCATAACGGGAAGTATTGCTGATAGCCGCATGAGAAATACCGACCAGTTTTCCGGATTTATCTGCACCTATCCCGATCTTTTGCCATGACTGCGGACGATATCCTACCAACGAAAACATTTGCGGTCGGTTCAAAACAACTTTAACAGGTCTGTTCAATTTTTTTGCTGCAATACAGGCAGCAGGAACATTCAACCAACTGCGCAAAGCATCTCCAAAAGCACCACCCACGAATTCTGTAATGACCCTAACATTTTTTTCGGGCAATCCAAACGCTCTGGCAATGGTTGACTGCACACTTTTGGGTCCCTGTGTTTTATCATACAGGGTTAATTTATCCGCGCCATCCCAAACAGCAATAGTAGCATGCATCTCCATGGGATTATGCACTTCCATCGGTGTTCCGTATTCTGCTTCTATAAAGACCTCTGCTTTTTGATAGGCTTTTTCTTCGCCTCTTTTATAATTAGATGCAGGTTTCAGTTTAGTATCGACCAATCTTTCTTTTGCAAAATCGGTTTCAAAATCTTCTTTTACATAATCCGCTTTTACCAACTTGATGGCATCTGTTGCATTTTCAAAACTATCTGCAACGATCAATGCGATGGGCTGACCGTAAAAACGCACTTTATTATCATTCAATACTTTTAATCCTCGCCATTCGGAATTATTCTTTTTACCTTCTGCAGTGAGCGGATTGTAACCGGGAATACTCGGACAATTTTTATAACTGATCACATCCAATACGCCGGGAGCAGACAAGGCCTTTGATGTATCCAGTTCTTGAATGCTTCCCTTAGCGATAGTACTGCATACAAAAACACCGTATGCCAGATTGGGTATCTGATGTTCGGCGGTATACTTAGCCCTTCCGGTTACTTTTTCAAAACCATCTGCACGTTCATCACCGGCATCTATTATAAAATTATTTGTAAAGTCAGACATAGATTAGAATTGAGATTGTTTAAACTGTTTTTCCTGATTCCTTAACATCCATAATGGCATCCACGATATTCTGATACGAACCGCATCGGCAAATATTTCCTGCCATATACTCTTTTATTTCTTCCCTTGTTTTAGCATGTCCGGTGCGCACACATAGCACCGCAGACATGATCTGTCCCGATGTACAATACCCGCATTGCATGGCATCATGTTTAACAAATGCTTCCTGCATAGGGTGTAATTGATCACCGTTTGACAGTCCTTCGATGGTGGTTACCTTATTGCCGTTATTATCGATTGCCAGCGACATACAGGAGTTCACGATCTTACCATTCACATGAACGATACATGCCCCGCATTGGCCCATATCACATCCTTTTTTCGTACCCGTCAATGCCAACTGCTCTCTTAGCAGATCCAGCAAACTTGTTCTGGCATCCACTTCCAGATCGAACATTTTCCCATTGATCTGTAACTGCAGTTTTTCTTTGGGAATAGGCTGAGGAATTATCTTATTGAATGATACCGCTCGCACTAATATGGATGGTGCCAGATAAAGCGCCGCAACCGCTGCTGACTTTTTTATAAAGTCTCTGCGGCCTTCATCATTTTTACATGTACGCATAAAAGATCTCTTTTGCTAAAGTTATGAAATAATAAAAGCAGTGGCTGAATATTTGATAAAGGCTGCAAATAAAAAAACAGCTATCCATAGCCTTCAGCCTAGCGCTCTTCAGATAGGAGGGTTCTATCAGTAAGTTTAGAGATTTACCTGATAACTTGTACTTCGACCACCACCACTGACCATTAATGCATTTATTTCTAAAAGATATTGTAAGTCTCTGGTAGCAGTTGCTTTAGATACTTTACAAATACTCACATATTTCTTGGCGTTCATTCCTCCTTTAAATCCTTTTGGGCCTTCTTCAAAAATTCTCTTGATCGCATTTATCTGCCTATCATTTAATTGCTCTTTATATCTATCAAAAAATTTAGCTTTTTTCAAGGTAAAATCGATTTCCTTTTCCGAATCGATCTGCGCTTCCAAAATAACATTCACAAAATATTCAACCCAACGGCTAATCTCCAATGTTTTTTGTGCGTTCCCTAGCTCAAAATAATATCTTTTCTTGTTGCTTTCAATTGTTTTCGATAGACTTAATAATACCGGACGACCGATTCCTTGTGATAACGCCTTCTCAGCTATAGCTCTGCCAATTCTACCATTTCCGTCTTCAAATGGATGAATAGATTCAAAATATACATGTGCAATTGCAGATCGAATAGGTGCTTTCTTAATTTCATTAGCAGCACCTGGAGTGGTACTATTAAACCACTCAAAAAATTTGCGCATTTCTTCGGGTACAGCCTTTGAAGGCGGGGCTTCAAAATGCACTTTTTCCTTTCCAATAGCTCCTGAAACAATTTGCATCGGTTCATAGTGAGACCGCCATTTTCCAACAGCAATTTCTTTTGTGTGACCTAATAATAATTCATGCCAACTAAATAGATTTTTTTTATTCAATGGCTCATTAAACCCATGCCTTACATTCAGCATCAATGAACTAACACCTTTAATTCGCTTATCCTTTGATTCTTCTCGAAACTTAAAACCCAAATTGTTTTTTATAGATGACATTACATCTGCTCTGCTTAGAAACTCACCTTCAATTTCGGAAGTTTTTATGGCTTCAGTTACCATGATCTCAATAAGCGATTCCAATTGGATCTCTTCCGGCATTGCTTTAAGCATACCACTGACATGACCTATTCTTTCTGCAAAAGAAAACAGTTGGTCTTCTATTTGTGCTTCTTCAAAACTGAACTCCGGCCATCCTTTAAGCTGCCAATTGTATTTGCTCATGAGCTAATTCAATAGATTATTCGGCTCAAATATATAAAATAAATGAGCCGAATAAAAATTTATTCGGCTCAACTGTATATCAATAACATGAATATACAATTGTTCATCAACTGCCTTTTTAATGATCCATTTCTCCCAGCACCAGAAGATCTTCCATATTATCCGCCCTCAGGTTAGTATATTTTTTGTAAAGCTATATCTTGCTTTTTTAATTCACTTTGACAAGTAATAGCTTTACTTATTTAATTGAAATGTTAATGAAATTTGCAAAAATTAATAAAAGCATTTTTTATCTTTTTGAAACTAATATGCTTTTAGTTTACGCATCATTGCCCTATCGCTGAAGTCACAGTCTTTATGTAAAAGGGGTCTCGGAGCAGCAACAGTCCAAAAATGGCTGTAAGGAATAATCTTTGTTGAATATTTATAAATCAAACTTATAAGTTATGAAACAACAAAATTCCGCTATCTCCGAAACCTTCACTAAAGTTAGTGAAACTATTGATTTTACTGGTAAGACAATACATGTTGGTATTGATGTACACCAAAAGAATTATCAGGTGGCAAAAGTTTGTCAAGGGATGTGCTTGGGTAATGTTTCTATGAATGCACAAGCAGATGGATTAATAGCACATTTAAAAAAGCATTATCCCGGAGCCCATTTTGAATGCGTATATGAGTGCTGTGCATGGGGTTTTAATTTACAGCGTAAGTTAATAGCGGCAGGTATGGGATGTATGGTAGTTCATGCGGCAGATGTCTCCACTAGTGACAAAGAAAGAAAAAGAAAAACGGATTCCGTTGATGCTTTAAAATTGGCGCGATGTCTGGCTTCTGGTGACTTGAAGGCTATACACATGCCCGACGAAAACAGGCAAAAACAACGTAATCTAATCCGTTATCGCTCGAGGCTAGTTGGAGACATAGGCCGGAGTAAGAATAGAATAAAAAGTTTGCTCAAATTTCAGGGTATAGATATCCCTGAAGAATTTGGCAGAAACAAACATTGGAGCCTCAATTTTTTAAAGTGGATAGAACTACAGGCATCCCAAGATATTTTGCTTGGAGACACTTTGGGGCTTATGATCGAACAACTCAAATTGCTTCGGCAATTATTGCTAAGGACTGAAAGAAAATTGCGCCATTTAGGTAAGGACCAATATACATCAGAGCTTAAACTGATCACAAGTGTCCCTGGAATTGGACCAACTAATGCAATGTTGTTTTTACTTGAGATTGGAGACATTAACCGATTCAAAGGTTTTGATGCGCTTAATGATTTTATAGGATTTTGCCCTGATACCAATAGCAGTGGCGATACTGAAAGAGACCGAGGTATTACCAAAAGACGCAATAGAAGATTGCGCACTGCATTAGTTGAAGCGGCTTGGATTGCCATTAGAAGAGATCCAGTCTTAATGGACAACTACCATGAACTCACAAAAAGAATGACTGGTAATCGAGCTATTATTCGCATTGCACGAAAATTATTAAGACGGTTACGTGCGGTACTGATAAGTGGAGTAGAATACAAAAAAGGATTTGTAAAGGATGAGATGGGGGGCTGAAAAAGTTTTTTTAAGCCATATGGCTTTCCCGTAATAAAAAAGCAGCCATTACTGGCTGCCCATATACGGTATAAGCATCAGCCATATTGCTGGCAGGTTGCTCTTCAGCAGAGCCTGCTTCCTCTTGAGGCTAACAATATAAATTTAAGAAGTTCTTTCAAATTATTCATATCACAAAAAAGGTGAAAAAACAAACATAAGGACTGCTTTTGTACTACTGCAAATGAAACAAATTGCTTGTCACAGTCTGCAGCCTATGTCTTTACTTTTAAGGAATAATAAAAAGTTGCAGCCAGACTGCTAATAGGAGTTTAACCGGTTGTGATAAAAATGATTGTTAAGAACTAAATAAAAAAAATATGCAATAAATATTTTTTCGTTGCTCCGTGCAGCGTTGACCTTTACATAGGAGTAGTACCGCAGTTGAGCAAAGCTGCCTGAACGAATGTGCTGTATATCATTCGTTCTTGACTTTTTTTGTTACTTTTTTGTGTCAAGACAAAAAAGTAA
>CAIMKO010000148.1 GCA_903841915.1 uncultured Chitinophagaceae bacterium
AAAAAGAATCCACTAATTTTTTATTGTTGAAAGCCTTCATCCATTCAGGCATGTCTTTCATGTAATAAGTGCTGCTGATGAAATTGCCCGATTTACTATCGTACCAATAAGCGGCATTGGCGGCATGTCCTGCAGGGATAATAGCCCCTCTGTCTTTCATAGAAATGCCGACCACCTTACTGCGAAAATTGGTAGCCAATCTAAGTTCATCAGTAATGGTAGTAACAAATACATTATTGGGACTCATTTGCCCTTCAGCAACACTGTTGCTGCCAACGGTTTGTACTGTCTTATCTTCTACACAATACACTGCTTTTTGAGTGTTATTATCAAACCAGTTATTTCCGGTAATACCATGAATAGCGGGAACACTTCCTGTATACACGCAGGTATGTCCGCAGGCAGTAACGGTGGGTAGATAGGGTACGAATGTATTATCGCAGGTAAATCCTTCACCCAATAGTCTCTTAAAACCCGCATTGGCTTTATACAGATCATAAAAGCGGTAGAGATAATCCCAACGCATCTGATCTACCACAATGCCTACTACTAATTTGGGGCGTTGAATGCTAGCGGTTGTTGGGATTGCTTTTTGTGCGTATAGCTGTAAAAAGCAAAAGCTCATAACTGAAATAAAAAGAATCCGTCTCATGTTTTGAAATATTTTAACAAATGTAATGGTTGCGGCCAACCAACTGCATAGAAATAGGTGAAGATTTACAGATTGATAATTCGCCTTGTTGCTTAAAGCGTTTAATTGTACTTTTGCCGCGGTTTATTTTTAACCAATGACGGTAAATATTCATGTATTTAGGGCAGTGGTTCAAATATTAAATCTCAAATCAGAAATAGTAAATCGTAAATAATATGGCTGACATTTTTGAAAAGTTGATGAAGAATTCAGGCCCTCTGGGACAGCACCGCGAAAGGGCACATGGTTATTTTGCATTTCCAAAACTGGAAGGAGAGATCGGTGCAAGAATGAAGTTCAGAGGCAAAGAAATGATCGTTTGGAGTTTGAATAATTACTTAGGACTGGCCAATCATCCGGAAGTGCGGAAAGCAGATGCTGAAGGTGCTGCACAATATGGCTTGGCTTCTCCAATGGGTGCAAGAATGATGAGTGGAAATAGTAATCTTCATGAACAATTAGAAAAAGAACTGGCTTCATTCGTGATGAAAGAAGATGCCATGCTGATGAACTACGGATATCAGGGTATCATGAGTGCGATAGATGCGATCTGCGGCAGACATGATGTAATTGTGTACGATGCAGAATCTCATGCTTGTATCATCGACGGTTTGCGTTTGCATACCGGCCACCGTTATGTATATAAACACAATGATATTGAGGATTGCGAAAAACAACTGGAACGCGCTACCGCATTAATTGCAAAACAACAAAGCGGTGGAATATTGGTGATCACAGAAGGCGTGTTCGGTATGGCAGGTGATCAGGGAAAATTAAAAGAGATCGTTGCATTAAAAGATAAATTCCAGTTCAGGTTATTGGTGGATGATGCTCATGGCTTTGGTTGTTTAGGAGCTACAGGTGCCGGTGCAGGTGAGTTGCAGGGTTGTCAGGATGGTATCGATTTGTACTTCTCCACTTTTGCAAAATCAATGGCAAGTATCGGTGCATTCATGGCGGGAGATAAAGTGATCATTGATTTTATTCGTTACAATATCCGGTCACAGATCTTTGCCAAGAGCGTGCCCATGCCTTTTGTGGTAGGTAATTTAAAACGTCTGGAACTGTTACGCAATCATCCAGAATTGCGAGCAAAACTTTGGCATAATGCCTTGCGCTTGCAAAACGGATTGAAAGAAAAGAATTTCGATATCGGTGAGACCAATACCATGGTTACCCCCGTTTATATGAAAGGTGGTTTGGAAGAAGCTACTGCGATGGTGATGGACCTGAGAGAAAATTATAAGATATTCTGCTCCATTGTGGTGTATCCTGTTATTCCGAAAGGGCATATTATTTATCGCCTGATCCCCACAGCAGCGCATAGTGATGAAGATGTGGATCTTACCTTAAAAGCATTTACCGAAACAAAAGCCAAACTGGATGCAGGTGCTTATAAAGCAGAAATGATTCCTGATATGGCGGAAGTGAAATAGAACTCCCGCCTCCCGAAAATTTTCGGGACAGGCTCTAAAGGGGAGTTGAAAATACATATAAAGGTCTTCTCGTTTATGAGAAGGCCTTTTTGTTTTTTGGTGATAGGTTCTTATGCTTTTAGGGACGGAATTCGAACTCTTAAACGATTTTTATTTGTGCAACAATTTTACCACAGAGTTAAAGAGAAACGGAGTAAACGCCGAGAACTCTGCGCAACTCTTTTAACTCCTGTTCTCTGTGGTAAATATTACGCTTCGATAAAAGCATAATATAATCCACAAAAGTGAAGAATGCGACTAACAATAACCACTACCATAAAACCTAAAGCGGCATCTTAAAGATCAGTCACAAAAAGCCTCTAAAAACCCGCCCAATTAAACTTTCGTAGATTCGCCGCAATGCAAGAGACAAAATATTCCATAGAACAGGTGTTGGCGAGCTTAAAGATCAAAGCACTCAATGAGATGCAATTGGCTTCCATAGAAGCAAATGCGCAACATAGCGATGTTATTTTATTATCGGCTACAGGATCAGGTAAAACACTGGCTTTCTTATTGCCGGTACTGCAATTACTGAACGAAGACAATAAACAAACTCAGGCAATGATCATTGTGCCTTCTCGGGAACTGGCCCAACAGATCGAACATGTTTTTAGAGATATGCAAACAGGTTTTAAAATTACCTGCTGTTACGGCGGGCATAAAAGAGAGACCGAAGAAAATAATTTAGTGCAACCACCTGCTTTACTGGTGGGCACACCCGGAAGAATTGCCGATCATATCCGCAGAGGCAATATCACTTTGAATTCTATTGAAACATTGGTGATGGACGAATTTGATAAATCTTTGGAACTGGGTTTCAAAGAAGAAATATCTTTTATCATCAGTTCATTGCCTTCTGTTAAAAAAAGAATACTGACATCGGCAACAGAATCTCTGGAAATTCCTTCTTTCATTGGTTTAATAGATCCGGTAAGAATTAATTTCTTAAGTGATGAGATCGTAAGTGAAGAAAAGCTGGCCATCAAAACCGTTTTCTCGGACGAAAAAGATAAGATAGATACTTTGCTGCGATTGATCTGCATGCTGGGTGGCCGCTCCATGATCGTATTCTGCAATCATCGTGAATCCGTTGAACGTGTGAGTCAATTATTGACCGACAAAGGAATTTATAATGAGTTCTATCACGGGGCAATGGAACAACAGGAGCGTGACAGTGCTTTGTGTAAGTTCAGGAACGGCACGACCAATGTTTTGGTAACCACTGATCTTGCTTCGAGAGGATTGGATATCCCGAATATCCGTTACATCATTCATTATCATCTGCCGCATACAGAAGAAAATTTTACGCATCGTAACGGAAGAACAGCCAGGATCGATGCAAGTGGAACAGTGATATTGATCCTGTCGGAAGAAGAAAAATTACCTGCTTATATAACAGGTCCTATTGATCAACTGCAATTGCCGGATGAATTGGTATTGCCCGACAAGCCACAGTGGACAACACT
>CAIMKO010000149.1 GCA_903841915.1 uncultured Chitinophagaceae bacterium
ATCCCTGGACTATGCTACAATGAAATAAGAGGTAAGTATAGCTCATCTATGGATTTAGTATAAGTAAGCTATGCAGATATTATACTTTTCATTTTAAATCGCCATAAGTCTTCCGAATACTTGTGGCCGCCTACCAACAATAGCGATGAAATGAATCATTTCTCTTTAATTCCATAGATCTTTATATTCAATCCCTGCAATTTAAAATTGATGGGGATTGAATCTGTCCATACACCTACATTAAAAGAAAGCTCTTTGTATTTTTTATAATCATCGAGCGTGAACATATCACTTGTTGAAAAAGCATTCCAGTGTTTAGGAATAAATTCTGTTGGGGTGATAGAAGGGAAATCTCTCATGGTCCAGAACAGGAACTTTCGCTTGTAATTCTTGGTGTCGATCAATGCTAAACGTAATGATGGGTGATGATCGACAAAATTTGCCGGTGAATTAATATTACCCGAAGCTTCCACATACAGATATTTATATCCGCTCGGTATTTTAAAATCTTGCATCAGATTGGCATCTGTTTGTTTGCTGAAAATAATTTTTTCAACCGAATCTTTGTAATTCAATAATAGTTTTTTATTATCACTCAAAAGGCTTTCTGCTGATTTGAATACTTTGTTATTTTCCGTTACATATTTATTGATAAGCTTAAAATTTTCGCGCAAACTGATCATATGATTTTTAACTGAATCGTTATTGATCGATTCTTCCTGCAGCTCAGGGGTCAATTTATACAAATGATCTCCAGATAAGAAATAGTCCTGATAAATATAATCGCTGATATCCCTGCTCCATTCCATAAATGGCATAGAATGAATATTTCTAAATGCCGTGCTTGTATCCATTACACTGCCCAGCCATGGAACTTGACTTGGCTTAAACGGGACAGAGAAATTATTAATGATAAGATTTGTGATGGTTGGCGCCAGATTATTATGAGAATTAACAGCCAGGAATTTTTTCGGTGCTTTCAGCATGGGTGAATAAATAATCAATGGAACATGATAATCATCGATCACAGAAGTAGATGGAAAAGAGCCGATATGATGATCTCCTGTTATAAAAAATATCGTGTTGCCGTATTCGGGTCTTTTGGCATACTCTTTAAAAAAGTTTTTGAGACAATCGTCAGAGAACATAAATGTGACCAATACTTCTTTTGTTTCTTTTAGTGTATGTTTTAATTCTTTTGATAATTGCAGTGTTTTCAATTTTTTATCGAACAATTTATCGTAAAGTGGCTTTTGCTCAAACTTGTATGGCATATGAGTTGTGCCAGTATGATAAATATTGAGGTAAGGAGATTTTTTTAAAGAATCCATTACTTCAAAACTTCTGCTGAATAAAGCATCATCTGGATAACCCATACTCCAACCTTCTTTGGCTACCCCCATCTGTTTATATTTTGCAGGATATTGAGTAAGCAGGAGGTCTGTTCCCTGCAAACGAATATATTCACCCATATTATCAAAATCTGTATTAAAGCCGATCATGAAATTTGTCCAGTAACCGTTTTTACGAAGGACCTTTATCAATGATAAATGATCGGGAATAATATTCATAGCAGAAAACCCTCTTGATGCATAGGGCACAGAACCTGTGATAGCGGGTTGTGCAGCAAAAGTCCCGGGTGCGGTACTCAAAAAATTATTCCATACCAAACTATGCTCGGCTAACGAATCCAGAAATGGAGTAAAGCTTGTAGCATAAGCATGATCTCCGCTGAAGTCTTTGGATAAGCCTTCTACGACAAGAATAACAATATTGGGTAGGGTGTTATTCAAATTAAAAAAGTTGCCCAATACATCACTGGTCTCGTTAAGATGAAGCAATGGGTATTCTTTGTCAGTAAATTCGAAGGACTGATTATTTTGATAAAATGCCACTGCTTCTTCCAAGGCGGCACCCGTTAAAGAGCTGTTCTTTTTCTGATCCTTAAAATATTCATAACTGTCTTTCAGCCAATAGTTAAACTTATTGCATACCAGGTAATATGCTGATTTTTGTTTGAACCAATTTTCTGATGGTGATGAATATTTTATAAAGACAACAGAAAGAAAAGAAAGTGCCAATAATACATTGATGAAGTAGGTATGAAATTTTATTTTTTTAATGATGCCATCATAAATTAAAAAATAGAGTCCTACATAAATTATGAAAGGAAGATAAATACTAAACCCGCTTGTCATCATCTGTTTTGTCGTAAGCCAGGACTCTTTCATACTTCTCGTAAAGAATTCATGGTCGAAAGGAATATTTCTTTCAGAAAAAACAATGATGAGGGAGAGATACATTACTATTAAAAGGGCATTCACTACATGAAATGTTACTTTTGCCAAACGAAGATTTAAAAAGCAAAGGGGCAGATAAACAAAGAAGAAAATGAAAGCATAGATCAGCCAAGCATAGATATCATACAATATTCCGCTTAATTCCCGTGCATAAGGGTGGGTAATAAAGAATTTTGATGCAACAAAATAAAACTCATACACGCGTATGAGCATGAATACAATTAAGAAGGAAATGGTAATTCGAAAGTATGTTTGTAAAAAGGGTCTTATGTTTGGCATCACATTTGAAGTAATCGTTAAATTATTTTTATAACATTTTATTAAACGGCATTATTTACTTTGCATAAAATCTGTGCATAGATATTGCAATTATTTTATTGTATGAACACTGATTCCCCACAAATATTTCAAACACATAATGCAACTCGTTGGCAAAGGGTAAAATGGGGCGTCAGAGTTTTCCTATTTTTAATGATTCTCGCCTTTGTGGTAATCTTTATTGCCTTTAAAAGCATGACCAATCCGGAAATCCCGTTGGAAGGCAAAGCTATTAAGAAAGTATTGATGGAAGAAGTACCGGGATACCGTGAAAGTGAAATGGGCAAACAGTATCGTGGTTTTAGAAAAATAATTGAAAAGAAATGGGCAAAGGGCAAAGGTGTTGGGCAAAACAAAAAAGTACTCGATCTTTCCAATTCATCTTATTTCAGCGATTCACTTGGTATTCGCGCTGCATTTTATGTTGCTTGGGATGCCCAATCTTTCTTTTCCCTCCGCAAAAATATTTCAAAAGTCAATCTTATTCTGCCGGAATGGTTTTTTATTGATCCAAAAGCAGATACACTTTTGGTAAATATTGATAAAAGAGCTTTTGATATTATAAAAGCTTCGGGCGTTAAAGTAATGCCCATGCTTTCCAACAGCTATAATGCAAAATGGAATGGCGGGGCATTACATCGCATTTTAAACAGTCCGGCTAAAACAAAAAGACTGATCAATGATGTGATCAAATTACTTACAGTTAATGATTTTGCCGGTATCAATGTTGATTTTGAAGAAATGCAGGAAAGCAAAAATGAAGTGCTTACCAACTTTCAAAGAGATCTTTACAATGCTTTGCACAACAGGGGTTTTTTAGTTACACAAAATGTTTCTCCATTCAATGACGATTATAATTACACGGAATTAGCAAAATACAATGACTATCTGTTTCTGATGGCTTACGATGAACATTCAGAAAGCACAAAACCCGGCCCCGTTTGCAGTCAGAAATGGATCGAAGCTGCGGTAGATAAATTAGCTTCCAAAGTTTCTCCTTCTAAAATTGTATTGAATATTGCTGCATACGGTTATGATTGGAATTTAAACAACAAAAGAAAAGATACTGCCGTTACTTATCAAGAAGCAATAGTTACAGCAAAAGAAAGTGATGGCATTATTGATTTTGATAATAATACATACAACTTGCATTACAAATATTATGACGGCGCAGATCAATTGCATGAAGTACACTTCACCGATGCTGCTACTAATTTTAACAGTATTCGTTTTGCAACGGAATATGGTTTGGCAGGCACTGCAGTTTGGAGATTAGGAAGTGAAGATAACCGTCTTTGGGATTTTTATCATCTTTCTATGACGAAAGACGCATTGCAAACATTCGACTTTAAAGAATTTAGTTCTGTTGAAAGCATCAGCACTCCTGATTTTATTGGTGAGGGAGAGGTTCTTGATTTACTTTCAACACCAGTTGATGGTCGCATTACTCCAGAAGTAAATAGAGATGAGATGCTGATTAGTGAAGAAAGATATGATTCACTTCCTTCAACTTATGTAGTAAGAAAATACGGCAAAAGAACAGATAAAAAACTAGTACTTACTTATGATGATGGACCGGATCCAATTTATACCAAACAGATCTTAGATACTCTGGATTTCTATAAAATAAAAGCTTCTTTTTTTGTTGTTGGGATTGAAGCAGAAAATAATATCCCGTTAATAAAAAGAATTTTCAGAGAAGGTCACGAACTCGGCAATCATACTTTCACACATCCCAATATGGCTGAAGTAAGTAGAAGCCGAGCATTGCTTGAAATTGATGCTACTAGATTATTGATAGAATGTTTAACAGGTAGCAGTACCATCATGTTCAGAGCGCCTTATAATGCTGATAGCGATCCTGAGAAAGCCGAGGAAATGGTACCCGTTGCATTAAGCAGAACAAGAAATTATATCACCATTGGTGAAAGTATTGATCCCGAAGATTGGCTGCAGGGCGAGGTTCCGAATTTTAATGCCGACACTATTTTTAACAGAGTAGTTAAAATTTATAATTTTCATTTAAGCAACGACGATAGCGCAAATATAATTTTGTTACATGATGCCGGTGGTAACAGAAGCGCAACTGTTAAGGCAACAGGAATGATCATTCGTTATTTTCAGCAAAAGGGTTATCAGTTTATAACTGTGGCAGAGCTGCTGCATAAAAAACCAGAAGATATGATGCCCCCCGTAAAAAACGGAATGGGATATGATTTACTTCGTTTTAATTATTTTGTTGCAGAAAGCGGTTATGTCCTAGGCCATCTTTTATATGCGCTGTTCATTGTATTTCTCATATTAGGCGCGATAAGAATTTTAATTCTTGGCTTCTTTGCTATTAAACAAAAAAGAAAAGAACTATTAAATCGGGTGATTACTGTAGAAAATCCTTCTGCTGTTTCGATCATTGTTCCTGCTTATAATGAAGAAATCAATGCAATAAGTTCTTTAGAAAATCTGTTACGTTGTGATTATCCTTATTTTGATATCATTTTTGTTGATGACGGCAGTTCAGATAAAACCTTCGAAATTGTAAAAGCTGCTTTTGATGGTCATCCTAAAATAAAGATTTTTACCAAACCCAATGGAGGCAAAGCTTCTGCTTTGAATTTTGGTATTAGCAAAACGACAGCTGATTACGTTGTATGTATTGATGCCGATACAAAATTGTTACCCGATGCGGTAAGTGAGTTAATGAAGAATTTTGCTGATCCTAATGTTGGCGCTGTTTCAGGATCTGTTAAAGTAGGTAACGAAATAAATATGTTAACCAGATGGCAAAGCATAGAATATACAACAAGCCAGAATTTTGACAGAAAAGGTTTTGCGTATCCAAATGCGATAACAGTTATTCCTGGCGCCATCGGTGCATTTAAAAAACAAGCATTACAAGATGCAGGCGGGTTTACTACTGATACATTAGCCGAGGACTGTGATATTACGATCAGAATATTAAAGGCGGGTTATATAATTGCCAACGAACCTAAAGCAATGGCATATACTGAAGCGCCGGAAACTTTGAAACAATTTTTCAAACAGCGCTTCCGCTGGACATTTGGCGTAATGCAAACCTTTTGGAAACATAAAGATGCCATGTTCGTTAACAAGTATAAAGCTTTGGGATGGATTGCATTGCCCGATATTTTGTTATTCAAATATATTATCCCGCTTTTCAGTCCTATTGGTGATTTCTTTATGTTCTTTGGTTTATTTACAGACAGCAGAGGGAAAATAGGAATGTACTATCTTATTTTTTTATTGATTGATACTTTGATTGGTGGTCTGGCTTTTGCCTTTGAAAAAGAGAAAGCATGGAAATTGGTTTGGCTTATACCGCAACGCTTAATTTACAGATGGCTGATGATGATCGTTCTTTTCCGTTCTTACCGAAGAGCGATCAAAGGTGAGTTACAACATTGGGGTGTTTTAAAAAGAACCGGGAATGTAAAAGATATTGATATGATAAATGCATGATTTTTCACAGCTTTTTTCCCTGATCATTGTTCAATCGTAGAAGTGTTCAATTTTTCCACTAAAGGAACCGCTTCCATGAAATGCTATTGAGTAGAACAGAAAAATAACATGTGGATTATTAATTCAAACTAAAATACTCCTCTGATTTCCTTTACTTTTGCATCAATTTTATTATCAACCATTTAATATGAAATTGAAAGACATTCAGGTACTCAATGAAAAAGAAACGCGTGGCGGTTTTGGTGAAGGTGCCTACGAGATAGGAAAAGAAAATCCGAATGTAGTGATACTTACGGCCGATCTGGCCGGCTCAATGAAGATCGCACCTTTTATAAAAGAATTCCCTGAACGATTTATCCAATGTGGAATTGCTGAAGCCAATATGATTGGCATCGCAGCAGGTTTAACCATTGGTGGAAAAATTCCTTACACAACAACCTTCGCGAATTTTAGTACCGGACGTGTATATGATCAGATCCGTCAGAGTGTTGCATATAGCAATAAGAATGTAAAGATCTGTGCATCACATGCAGGATTAACACTGGGTGAAGATGGTGCAACACATCAAATATTGGAGGACATTGGTTTGATGAAAATGTTACCGGGCATGACTGTAATTGTGCCTTGCGATTTTAATCAAACGAAAGCTGCAACGAAAGCCATTGCATCTTATGAAGGTCCGGTATACTTACGTTTCGGCAGACCAAAATGGCCAAATTTCACCAAAGAAGATGGTAGTGATTTTGTAATCGGTAAAGCACAACAATTAAGTGAGGGAACTGATGTTTCCATTTTTGCATGCGGGCATATGGTTTGGAAGGCAATAGAGGCGGGCAGGATTTTAGAAGAAAAGGGCGTAAGTGTTGAATTAATAAATATTCATACCATTAAGCCATTGGATGTTGATGCCATCATTAAATCGATCAGTAAAACAAAATGCGCTGTTACTGTTGAAGAACATAATATCATTGGTGGTTTGGGCGACAGCATTGCACAAGTTGCAGCAACACATTTTCCTATTCCAATTGAATATGTTGGAACAAAAGATACTTTCGGCGAAAGCGGAACACCAGCACAGCTTTTAACGAAGTATGGATTGGATGCGCCAAATATTGTTGATGCAGTTGAGAAAGTGATAAAGAGAAAATAAATTATTCTTATAAAAATAAAAAAGCCGCAATTAAAAATAATTGCGGCTTTTTTATTTGAATGAAATAAATTTTTAGGGTGCTAATCTTTCTCTCTTCCAGCTTCCATCAGTTTGTAAAGAATATTGAATGCGGTCATGCAATCTACTGCTGCGTCCCTGCCAGAATTCTATTTTACTTGGCTTCACTAAATAACCGCCCCAATGTTCCGGACGAGGAATATTTCCTGCCTCGAATTGTTGCTCGTATTTCTGAAAATTGTTTTCTATCACTTGTCTGTTTTCTATCACAGTACTTTGGGGTGAAGCCCAAGCACCGACCTGACTTCCTACAGGTCGTGATTTAAAGTAAATATCACTTTCTATTGTAGAAATTTTTTCAACGCTGCCATCAATGCGCACCTGACGTTCTAATTCTTTCCAAAAAAATAATAATGAAGCTTTCGGATTTTCTGCCAGTTCATTTCCTTTTGCGCTGTTATAGTTGGTAAAGAAAACAAAGCCTCTTGCATCGTATCCTTTTAATAAAACAATTCGTG
>CAIMKO010000150.1 GCA_903841915.1 uncultured Chitinophagaceae bacterium
AATTGCTGATGCCAAACGGGGCGATATTGGTAATACCTCTGCTCAATATGCTAAAACCTTTTTTGAAACATTACCCTTTGACGCGATCACTGTTGCACCTTATATGGGGGAAGACAGTGTGAGGCCCTTTCTTGAATACGAAGGGAAATTTGCCATTGTGCTGGGATTAACCTCCAATAAAGGAGCGCATGATTTTGAACTGCAAAAAATAGGAGAGGATTATTTATACGAGAAAGTGTTAAGTACGGTTGCGTCTTGGGGCACGCCGGATAATTTAATGTTTGTGGTGGGTGCAACACAGGCGATAGAATTAGTGAATATCAGAAATATCATTCCCCATCATTTTTTATTGGTTCCCGGGGTAGGTTTTCAGGGTGGTAGTCTGGAAGAAGTCAGTAAATACGGAATGAATAAGGATTGTGGTTTATTGGTGAATGTAAGTCGTTCTATTATTTATGCCGGCGCAGATGAAAATTTTGTTGCAGAAGCAAAAGAGATCGCAACACAATACCAGGTGGAGATGCGTGATTATTTAAAATAGTATGTATGGATAGACGGAAATTTTTACAAAACTCTTCTTTAGCAACTGCAGCGGTAAGTTTTGGTCCGTTTGAGTTTTCTACAAAGAAAAAGCCTTCTTCTTTTCATGTGGGATTCTTATCTGATACGCATGTAAAGCCTACCGATATTGCAGAAGAAGGAATGCGGAAAGCGTTTCGTCATGTGAACCAATCAGAGCCAAAAGTAGATTTCATAATCAATGGGGGTGATTCCATCATGGATGCATTGAAAGCATCAAAAGAAAAAGTTCAGAAGCAATGGGATGTATGGCATAAAGTGATAAATGAAGAAAATAAATTGCCCATCCATCATTGCATCGGCAATCATGATGCATGGGGCTGGCAAATGACCGAAGCAGAAGTAAAGAATGATCCTTTATACGATAAGAAATGGGTCTTGCAGGAACATCAAATGAGCAATCGGTTTTATCGTTTCGAACATAAGAGCTGGAAGTTTATCGTGCTGGACAGTGCGCATGAAAATAATGGCGGATATATTGCAAGGATCGATGAAGAACAATATAGCTGGCTAGAGAATGAACTAAAAGCAACTGATGCTTCTAAATATGTCTGCATCGTTTCGCATATACCCATAGTATCATTTTGCTCAGCCATGTTTGCAGATAAGAATGAAGCGAATGGCGATTGGAGAATATCAAGAGCTTTGTTGCATGTAGATTCCAGGAGGCTGATTGATCTGTTCAAAAGCCATTCAAATATCGTTTGCTGTTTGAGCGGTCATATTCATTTGCAGGATTCAGTTGAATATTTCGGCATCCAATATTATTGCAATGGTGCAGTAAGCGGCGATTGGTGGAATGGACCTTTTAAAGGATTTGCACCTGCCTATGCATTGTTCGAATTCTTTGATGACGGTAAAGTGAAAAGACAAATGATTAACTATGCATAGTATTATCTGTTAATTACTTTTCAATTCAATCAATTAAAAACCGAAAGCTTTAATTACTTTGCAAAACATTTATAAAACCCCGTTATGATGATCAAGAAAATCAAACAACTCATTTTATGCTGCGCATTCATTTATGTTCCTTATGCATCCATGGCCTGGGGAATGCTTGGTCACCGTGTTGTTGGTGAAATTGCAGATAGTTATCTTTCACCCAAAGCAAGATTGGCGATCAAAGATATTCTGGGTGATGAATCTCTTGCTATGGCCAGTAACTGGGCTGATTTTATTAAAGCAGAACCATCTTATAACTATATCAGTAGCTGGCATTATATCAATTTCAAGGATGGGTTATCTGCCGCAGATATGAAAGCTTATCTGGCAGTGGATACTTTGACCGATGCCTATACGAAGATCAATTTTTTAGTGGCGCAACTGAAGGACAAAAAAATAGAGAAAGAGAAGAAGATAATGTATCTGCGATTGCTGATCCATATTG
>CAIMKO010000151.1 GCA_903841915.1 uncultured Chitinophagaceae bacterium
ACGTCTTTTTCTGTCTTTGCCAACAAGCCCTGTGCATTAGAAAATTGAAAAGTGAAAAGTGAAATGATGATGATTATTTTTTTCATAAGTATTTCGGTTTTGTTTCACCTTCAGATCAATGTTAGTTAGTTAAGGAATACGTTGTCATGGTGAGGCACTCGAACCATGATTTATGAGTTGTTCTTATAACTTCACCCTTCGAGTGCCTCAGGGTGACAATCCTTAACTTAATGTCATCCCCTTTAGGGGACGGAAGGGGAAATTTAATGTATTCTATCTCCTCTCAATTCCAGATCTTTCATTATTTCAGTTTCATGATCTAACCATTCTTGCCAGCGGTTACGTACTTTATTAGTATCGACATAGGTTTCTGCCAGATCGATGAATAAAGTATAATGACCCGCTTCGCTTTCCATAAATCGTCTGTAGAAATTGCGCATATATTCATCATTCAAACCTTCACTTAATCGTTTAAAGCGTTCACAACTTCTGGCTTCAATCAATGCCATGGTCAGCATCTGGTCTAAAAAACGTTCTTCAGTTCCACCACCTTTTCTTTGAAATTCCAATAATTTATTTACGTACACGTCTTTTCGTTGGATGCCCAGTTTCAAATTTCTTTTTAAGAGTTCATTCAATACCAAACGAAAATGTCCCCATTCTTCCGTAACTATTGGAGCTAATTCCAGCACTAATTTCTCTTTATCGGAGTAGCGTTGAATATAGGAGATGCATGTCAGCGCAGCTTTTTGTTCGCAGTAAGCATGATCGGTCAATATGGCTTCTAAACTGATGCCTGCCAGATCAACCCAACGTGGATCAGTGGGTAATTGTAAACCGAGAATATTTTTGGTGTCCTGTGATAATTCCATATCTAGTGAATCAGCTTTGTTTTCATTGCAAATAAACAAAATGAATGGCACACTGATGGTAGAGATTCATATCTGTTCAAATCCGCAACATCCGTGTCATCCGTGTTCCATTCCTCGCCTCATTTTATTCTGTTGCTACTATCAAAAAATCATTAATTTCAATGTATAAACCTTTGCTATGCGCATTGTTCCATTGATAATTTCGGCAACAGCTACTACAGCTTTGATTGTTGTATTAAATATGCAATTACCGGTAGGTAGCGGTAAAACGCCAAGGCTGGGTTATTTTCTATCGCCTCAACAGGGTTTCTGGCAAAATGCTGAACCTGCTGATGTTTCATTTGATAAGAATATTTCGATCAAAGGAATCAATGCTAATGCTGACGTATATTTTGATGACCGCTTGGTACCGCATATTTATGCCAATAATGATACAGATGCTTATTTTATCCAAGGGTATTTACATGCGAAATTCCGCTTATGGCAGATGGAATTTCAAACAAGTGTAGCAGCAGGAAGATTAAGTGAGATCATTGGTGAAGATGGTTTGAAGACCGATAAATATTTCAGAAGACTGGGAATGGTCTATGGTGCTGAACAATCATTAAAAGCATTGGAAGCAAACCCTGAAACCAAAGCTGCAACAGATGCGTATACGAATGGGGTGAATGCCTATATCGGTTCATTAAAAGAAAATGAACTTCCTTTTGAGTTTAAACTTTTAGATTATAAGCCCGAATTATGGAGCAATTTAAAAACGGCTTTGTTTTTAAAGTTTATGTCTTTTGATCTTACAGGTCAGGGTGATGATGATCTCTGGATGACGAATACCAGAAATTATCTTGGCTACGATACATTTAAAAAATTATTTCCTGAAAGACCGGATTCATTGGATCCCATCATTCCCAAAGGAACAGGTTTCGATAAACCAAGTATCGCTGTGAAAACTCCTGCCAATGCTGATTCTGTTTATTTTCATAAAAATGAGCAGGGCATTACTGCAACGCCACCCATCATACCCAATAAAAATAATGGCAGTAATAACTGGGCAGTAAGTGGTGCTAAAACAAAAAGCGGTAAACCTATTTTGTGTAGTGATCCTCATTTGGGATTGAACCTCCCTTCTTTGTGGTACGAAATGCAGATCACCACACCAACACACAACACTTATGGTGCATCATTTCCCGGTGCTCCTGCTATTATCATAGGATTCACGGATAGTATTGCATGGGGTGTTACCAATGCAGGAAGAGATGTCAAAGACTTTTACGATATCAAATTCAAGGATACAACCATGCAGGAATATTGGTTCAATAATGAGTGGAAGAAAGCTGAATTCAGAACCGAAACGATCAGAATAAAGAATAAGCGCGATGATATTGAAACCATTGCCATGACGGTCTTTGGTCCGGTGATGTATGACCATAGTTATAAAAGCAGGAATGAGGATGGTAGATATTATGCGGTTAGATGGACAGCACATGACCCAAGTAATGAACTGTTTACTTTTTATAAATTGAACAGGGCAAAAAATTATGGTGATTATGTTCAGGCGATCCTTCCTTATCAATGCCCCGGACAAAATTTTGTATTTGCATCTGTTAGTGGAGATATTGCCATTCGTCAGCAGGGAAAATTTGTTGCCAAATGGAAACACCAGGGTGATTTTGTACAACCTGGAACTGATTCTTCTTATATGTGGCAGGGATTTATTCCAGCTAATGAGAATCCGCAGATGGAAAATCCTTTGCGAAGTTTTGTAAGCAGTGCCAATCAAATGGCCGTTGATTCAACGTATCCTTATTATTTGGGAAGATCAGGAAATTTTCCTGTGTACAGGGGATTTCTGATCAACAGGAAATTAGCTTCCATGGATAATATCACTCCGGAGGATATGCAACGAATGCAAACAGATAATTATAATGTGGTAGCAGAATTCACAAGACCTTTTTTGATAAAATATCTGGATGAAACAAAATTAAACAGTGACGAAAAAAAATATCTTGACCTTTTAAAAACATGGAACCTTAGAAATGATATTCAGGAAAAAGGCAGCACTGTCTATAAAGTATTTTGGGACAGTTGCTATAAACAAACCTATAGCGATGAGTATGGCAAAAGCAAATTGCCCTTGTATTGGCCAGAACAGGTGACTTTTGTGGAAGCCTTATTGAAAGATTCATCATATGCATTTGCTGATGATATCAACACAACTGATAAAAAAGAAACATGGAAGGATGTTGTATTAACTGCCTTTCAAAAAGCATGTAAAACCTTGCAGAAGGCATCCAGTGAAAATAAACTGGAGTGGGGAGTTTTTAAAGATACTTATGTGAATCATTTATTGAAGATCCCTGCATTAAGCAGATTACATTTACCCATTGGGGGTGGTGCTGAAATGATCAATGCAACAACTGCTAATCATGGTCCTAGTTGGAGAATGGTCGTTCATCTGACAGATAAAGTACAGGCATTTGCGGTATATCCGGGTGGACAAAGCGGGAATCCGGGTAGTAAATATTATGATACATTCATCGACAGTTGGGTAGAAGGAAGATATTATTCCGTTTTATTTTTAAAGAAACAGGAAGCAGAAAGCAATAGTAGGATCAAATGGCATTTTAGTTTTGTAAAAGCATAAAACACGACCATGAAATTTATAACAGCCATCATATTAACAGCCTTATTAAGTTTTGCATTCGGTTTATTTGCCGCATTGCCATGGTGGAGTTTTGCAATCACATCCTTTGTTATTGCAACGGCCATTCATCAAAAACCGGGCAAGGCATTCCTCGCAGCTTTCATTGCTGTATTTCTGTTATGGGCCATTCTAACTTTTATCATCGATAATGCCAATCAGCATTTATTATCCGTAAAAGTAGCAACCATATTGCCGCTTGGCGGTTCCTCTTTTACACTGATCTTTTTAACCGCGTTCATCGGTGGTTTGGTAGCAGGCTTAGCTGCATTAACCGGAAGTTATTTACGGAAACATTGATCTTTTATACATGTAACACAGGATAGTTTTCATCCCGATACTTCTTGCCAAACAGATTTAGTAGAATGTGATTAGTTTTTCAAATACATCTCTTCTGTTCTCTTCACATTCATTTTATGTATCCATCTTGGTTCATAAACGGCATCCAATTTCATGGCCATTACTTTTACCGTTACATTAATGGGGAATATTACATTGTCATTCTCTAAACAGATGGACAGGCTGTTTTTTACAATGTCCATTCTTTCATAGTCGTTGATCACTCTTCTGGTTCTTATGTAATCGAATTGTCTTCCTTCACCGAATTGATTGGCATTCTTTCCTTCCAACCAGCAGCGCC
>CAIMKO010000152.1 GCA_903841915.1 uncultured Chitinophagaceae bacterium
AAATTTGAAATTAAAAGATTAGAAATATCAAATCTGAAACTAAAATTCTTCCTCTGTATTATTTTCCTCTCCAAAAGTTTCTTCAGTATCCTCTTCGTCTTTTTCTTCAGGCTCTTCCCCTTCTTCACCAAAACCATCAATTCCTTCTTTTAAGTCATACTTCTCTTCTATTTCTGCAAACTTGTCTCCCAACAAACTTTTGGTGCCGTATTGTTGTGGCCCAATTCCCTCTGTTCTTGAAACAGAAGGATAATTTGTTTTCGGATTTTCTTCTTTATTTACATTGATCAATTCTACCAGAAAAACCCAGCTTTTTACAAAATCGTATTCATATACAAACTTCTGATTCGTGTCACGTATTTCACTGCCGATCGTTGTTTCAGACATGATCAGTGGATCTACGGGATACTTTTTATCATATTTCTCGAAACTTATTTCACGCCCCTGTGCCCAGTTATCGTTACTGCGATAAAATGTAGCCTGATGCTTACTATCAAACTCGTAAGACTTCAGAATTGCGAAATGCAGATCTGCAAAACTTTGCTTATGCCTGATCACAATATCACGATACACAGAATCATCCTCTTCCAAATAAACCCTGAATTTTAAAATAGCCATTCGATATTATTATTTGATATGTATGATGGTACCTTTTCTTTGCTTCCGATTTACTTTCCTTTACGTTATAAGCCAACTTGATCATCAAAGAAACGAAAAACAATTTAAACAGGCAGCAAGTTTAACTCGGCCGCTTTTTGCAACATGAATTGATGAGCGGCTTCATAAGAATTAGGGATAATGCCATCCAGGATCGCTTCCCGGATAGAATCCTTGATGATCCCCACATTTTTGCTTGGAGCCAATCCAAATGTCTGCATGATCATCTCTCCAGTTATCGGAGGCTGCCAGTTTCGTAAATGATCTTTTTCTTCCACTTCTTTCATTCTTTCACGTACCAATTCGAAATTTTGCAAATAACGTTTTACTTTTTGCTTATTCTTACTGGTGATATCGGCTTCGCACAGCATCATCAAAGCATCAATATCTTCGCCTGCATCAAATAACAAACGACGAACGGCGCTGTCGGTAATATTTTCCTTTGTCAAACTGATGGGACGTAAATGCAGTTCCACGAGCTTCTGCACGAACTTCATTTTTTCGTTCATCGGTAATTTTAGTTTTCCGAATATCTTAGGAACCATTCTGGCACCAACCACTTCATGACCGTGGAAAGTCCATCCGTGTCCTTCTTCAAATCTTTTTGTTGCCGGCTTGCCGATATCGTGCAACAATGCAGCCCAACGTAACCAGAGATCATTCGTATGAATACAAATATTATCGATCACCTGCAGGGTATGATAAAAATTGTCCTTATGCCCCAACCCGTCAACATATTCCGCACCATGTAAAGCCATCATTTGCGGAAAAACGATTTGCATCAACCCGCTACTGCTCAGCAGATCTAATCCCACAGAAGGTTTTGAGCTAAGCATGATCTTATTCAGTTCATCCGAAATTCTTTCCTGTGAAACAATTTTTATTCTTTCCGCATTATCAATAATCGCCTGAAAAGTTTTCGCTTCAATAGAAAAGTTCAATTGCGCTGCAAAACGGATGGCACGCATCATTCGCAAAGGATCATCACTAAATGTTTGTAAAGGGTCTAAAGGGGTTTGAATGATCTTTTGTTCAATATCATGCAGACCATTGAAAGGATCGATCAACTCACCATAATCTTTTTCATTCAAACTAACCGCGAGAGCATTGATCGTAAAATCTCTTCTGTTTTGATCATCTTCCAATGAACCCGCTTCAACCAAAGGATTGCGGCTTTCATAATTATAACTTTCTTTTCTGGCTCCTACAAACTCGATTTCAAACTCATCGAGTTTTATTTGTGCCGTTCCGAAGTTTTTAAAAAAGGCAACATAAGGTTTTGGATGAAATTTTTCTGCAACCTTATTTGCGAGTACTATGCCATCACCCAAACAAACTATATCAGCATCTTTTGTTGCACGTCCAATGACCTTATCACGCACAAAACCTCCTATCAAAAACACCGGAACATTCAGTTCTTGTGCTGCTTTTGAGATCTTTTTTAAGACAAGTAGTTCTTTATCGGAATAATTGATGTGCATGTGGCAGCAAATATAAGCAAGGAATGAACGATTGGCAATCGGCTATTTATCTGTCACCATTGAATACAATAATTGCTCATTGGTAATTTGATTGGCACAATTAAAATGTTGCTCAGGGCACTCAGGTTTGCCATGCAAGCCACAGGGGCGGCAACTTAATTTTTCTTTCGTTTCAACAACGAAACTGATATCACTCAAGGGCCCAAAACCAAATGCAGGAAGGGTACTGCAATATACAGCAGTGACTGCTGCATTCATGGCAGATGCAAAATGCATAGGCGCTGAATCGTTTACATAATTCATGATGGCATCCTTCATTAATGCCGCTGATTCTAAAAAACTAAGTTTACCTGCAAGGTTCATTACATTCAGATGAGAGCATTGCGCTTTTATCTCTTCGCATAAAGCAAAATCATCGGGAGCCCCCAATAAATAAACCATAACGCCATCAGGCGTAGCATGAATGAATGAGATCCATTTATCTGCAGGAAATTGTTTCGTAAACCAAACGGAGGCAGGTGCGATGCAGATATACTTCATTTGCTTATATTTTGCAACTGAAGCATAGTTCTCTTTTGTGGGATACAATCTGGGTTTTGCGGCTATTGCATCTGTAAAAGAAGCAATAAGTTCCTGATTACGTTCTATCTCGTGCAACACATGTGATCCGTCGCTTACCACATGCGCTATTTTTTTAGTGAACAAAAAACTGAAAGGATTTTTATCGAAGCCGACCTTTTCTTTTGCTCCGGAGAATGCTGTTAAAAAACCCGTTGCAGCAAAACGTTGCACATTTACAACAGTGCTATATTTATTTTTTCTAACCTTTCTTAATAACTGAAACAAATGCCTGTATTTCCACTGCTTTTTATCCCAAATAAGTAATTCATGCAGAAAAGGATGGTTTGCAAATAAAGATTCATTGCCTTTTCGAACCAGAAAATCAATTTTTGCATCAGGAAATGAAGCGTGTAATTTTTCGAGAAGACCGGTTGCCAAAACAGCATCACCGATAAAAGCAGTTTGAATGACCAATATTTTCTGCATGGCGCAAAAGTAGTCAATAATTTATTTTTATCTGATGACTTCTGCTTTTCCGTTATTCCATTTAATAATGGATGATGCAGAAGCCGTTGTTACAACATCTTGTTTGTGCTTTACCACATGATCTACTCCTTGTTTAATTGCAGTTTCAATCGCCGCAAATACTGATGGAGCAGGCATCCCGCTGGTATTCGCTGAAGTGCTGACGATCGGCCTCCTGAATCGTTTGATAAGGTGCTTGCAAAATTCATCTTTACAAATACGAATGGCAACAGAACCGTCGGCAGCAATGACATTATCAGCAAGCCCTATCGCAGACTCATAAATTACGGTGGTTGGCTGAACTGTTTTGTCGAGATAATTGAATATTTCCAGATCCAGAGACGCCACATATTTCATCAATTCTTTTTCGTCTGCAACTAATACCACAAAACTTTTATTGGCAGGACGATTCTTTAATTCAATGATTTTTTCAACTGCTGCTGTATTGGTGGCATCGCAGCCAATACCCCAAATGGTATCGGTAGGATATAAAATAGTTCCACCGTTTTGCAGAACGCGTAAACAGTTTTCAATATCTGTTTCGAATGAATTCATAAGTGTAAAAATAGCCACTAAGACCCGAAGACAGAAAGAAACACAAAGTTCTTTCTGAAACTTTGTGACTTAGTGTCTTCGTGGCAAAAATTAGTTTTCTTTGCAATCATGTCATTATTCATTACATCTTTAAACTCGGGCAGCAACGGCAATTGTTATTATGTGGGAAATCACGAGGATGCTGTATTGGTCGATGTGGGGATCTCCTGTAGGGAGACAGAAAAAAGGATGAAGAAACTTGGCCTTTCGATTAAAAAAGTAAAAGCCATCTTCGTTTCTCACGAGCATGGCGATCATATCAAAGGTGTTTCTGTTTTGGCGAATAAATACAGTCTGCCCGTTTATATTACCGAAGCAACTGCCAAACACGGGCCGATCTTGATCAAACATCTTTCCAGAACATTTAAAGCAAATAAGCCTATTGCTGTTGGTGAATTAACAGTCACTGCATTTACGAAACAACACGATGCTGCCAATCCGCATAGTTTTATCATCAGCTATAATTCAATAACAGTAGGTGTTATAACCGATATTGGCGTAGCATGTGAACAAGTGATCCATTATTTCAAACAATGCCATGCTGCATTTTTAGAAAGTAATTATGATGAAATGATGCTGGAGAATGGCAGGTACCCTATCCATTTAAAGAACAGGATCCGCGGCGGTCAAGGGCATATTTCCAACAAACAGGCTTTGGAATTATTTATCAATCATCGTCCACCCTTCATGTCGCATTTGCTACTCTCGCATTTATCGCAGGAAAATAATTCTCCGCAAATGGCGGCATCTGTTTTTGAGCTGCATGCAAAAGGAACAAAGATCATTGTTGCATCAAGACATGAAGCGACTGAAGTTTTTACAATTACTGATCCTCATTTAAAAGAAACTAAAGTTGTTTTTAAAAAGCCGGTACAATTGGGCTTGTTTGG
>CAIMKO010000153.1 GCA_903841915.1 uncultured Chitinophagaceae bacterium
GCCTTCCATAACAGCAAATGTGGCCAGTGTAATTAAAATGTATAACCCGATCATAGTATATTTTTAGATTGTATTCATTGCTTACCCTCTGAGAACTCCTTACTTAGTACTTCCAACTTATTACTTATAACTTATGTGTTCCCTTCCACCATTCATATACTTTAGGAAATGCAATATGAAACCAGGCAGTATAATGATCTTCCCCACATGCTAATTCTCTTTTGATCTCCTCCATGGATTTATAGTCAAATGCAGCTACTTCATTTTCATTGGCATGGATCAGTCCATTGTATCTTCCCACAAATACATGATCGAATTCATACTCTGTTAAGCCATTTTCAAAACGCACATGATAGGTAAAGTCGAATACTTTGTGGATCTCGGTCACAAAACCCATCTCTTCTTTTAGTCTTCTGGTGGCTGCAGTAATGGTTGCTTCGTAAGGACGTGGATGACTGCAACAAGCATTGGTCCATAATCCGCCGCTGTGATATTTAGTTAAAGCTCTTTGTTGCAACAGCATTTCTCCCTTCTCATTAAAAATGAAAACACTGAAAGCCCTGTGCAACAAGGCTTTTTCATGAGCTTCCATTTTTTCCATCAGGCCTGATTCCTGATCATGTTCATCTACTAAGATCACTTGTTCCATACAACAATATTAGAAGAGATAAATTATAAAAAATTGAATTGTTGTCTGATACCTGCTTTTGCGAGTATCAGCAATTTACTGTGATCCGGAATTCGTATCCGCTGCTGCAAGATCTTTTGAGGCTTGATCTTTTTGATCTTCCTGAATAAAGAAAGATAATATTTATAGGCTACATATACACCAAACCTCGCTTTAAAAGGCAATTGCAAAATACCCTCGTATGCTGCTTCCAGATCCTTTTGAATATCAGCTTCAATGGCCTGCTTTTCCTTGTAACTGAAATTCTTGAAATCGCATCCGGGGAAATACATTCTGTCCAATCCTTCAAAGTCAGCTTTTACATCACGTAGAAAATTCACTTTCTGAAAAGCAGCACCCAGACTTCTCGCTGAAGGTTTTAATTGTTCATACAAGTCTTTATTGCCATCGCAAAACACATACAAACACATCAATCCAACCACTTCTGCACTGCCGTATATGTATTGCTCGTATCCAACTCTATCGTAACTGCGTTTGCTGAGATCCATTTCCATGCTGTATAAAAATGCATCGATCAAACCCCGGTCGATATGGTAAGCATTAACCGTAAGTTGAAAACTATTCAGTATCGGATTCAAACTGATACCGCGATCCAATGCTTCATAGGTTGACTTTCTAAATTCTTCTAATAAAAGGGATTTATCAAAGTCATGAAATGTATCAACGATCTCATCGGCAAAACGTACAAATCCATAGATATTATGAATAGGCGTACGCAGGTCTTTATGCAACAGATTAATGGCACTCGAAAAAGATGTGCTGTATCGCTCTGTTGTAATGCGGCTGCATTCCTGACTTACCTGATGAAACAATTGCATCATATTAATGAAAATTAATTTTTTATGTTACTACCTATTGAATAAGTATTGAACTATAGTTTAGCTTCTACAAAAACTTTTTAGTCAGTGTCATTTAGTTAAGGATGAGATGTCATGGTGAGGCACTCGAACCATGATTTTATAATGAACATCCTATCCTTCACTCTTCGAGAGCCCTGCCTTTGCCGGCAGGCAGGCTCAGAGTGACAATCTGTAACTTAATTACATTGACTTTTTTGTCACGTTTCGTACAATATACCTTTTACGACGCTGTACTTTTTCAATCAATTCGTAATTCAACTTTTTAAATCATTTAAATGATTTCACCACTTCTTTTGCTACTACTTCTCCGCTGATCAAACTGGGTGGTACACCCGGCCCGGGAACTGTTAACTGACCGGTATAAAAAAGGTTCTTTACTTTCTTACTCCGGCATCCGGGTTTCAAAATAGCTGTCTGTAACAAAGTATTTGCCAACCCATATGCATTTCCCTTAAAAGCATTGTATTCACTCACAAAATCGCTATGCGCAAAAGACCTTTTATAAACAACATTATCTTTGATCGGCTGACCCAACTGCTTTTCCATTCTTTCCATCACCATATCATAATAACGATCGCGCAGTTCTTCAGTATCATCTTCCAGGCCTGCTGCTACCGGTATCAGGATGAACAGATTCTCGGAACCTTCAGGGGCAACAGTAGCATCGTTAACCGATGTTGCACTTACATAGAACAATGGATCGCTTGGCCATTCTTTACTTGTATAAATTTCCTTTCCATGCACTGCAAACGATGTATCAAAAAACAAAGAATGATGCAGAATGTTCGGAATTTTTTGATTTAACCCGATATAAAAGATCAGACAGCTCGGTGCCATCACCCTTTGATCCCAGTATTTGTCCGAATAGCTTCTGTATTCCGGTTTCAATAATTCAGTTTCTACAAAATGGTAATCGGCAGCAGCGATCACAACATCTGCTTCAAACAGTTTTTTATCGGTCTTTACTTCTTTTGCAACACCGTTTTCTACCTGAATAGATCGTACGTTTTGATCAAAACGAAACTTTACACCCAATCCCACTGCCACATCATACATGGCCTGTACCACAGCATAAAATCCGCCTTCCGGGTACCAGGTTCCGCCTTTGATATCAGCATAATTCATCAAACTGTATAAGGCAGGTGTTTTTTCGGGTAATGCACCTAAAAACAAAACAGGAAATTCCATCAGCTCTTTTAATCGGGGATCTTTGAAATGTTTAGCCACATGGTCCTTCATCGATTTAAAAACTTCCAGCCTGAACAATCCTTTGATCAGATCCATATCCAGAAATTCAGTGACAGATCTTCCGGGTTTATGCACCAGTTTATTGATACCTACACTGTATTTATATTCGGCTTCTTGTAAGAATGCATCCAATTTTTCAGCAGAGCCCGATTCAATGGAATTAAATAATTTTTTTAGTGCTGCGTAATCAGCGGGAATATCAACCGGACCATCCGTCCAATACACGCGATATGAA
>CAIMKO010000154.1 GCA_903841915.1 uncultured Chitinophagaceae bacterium
AGGTCTAAATGCCGAAAGGAATTGGCAGGTAACGATCAGAAAAACGATCCCGTAAACTGCCCCCCAAAAATGCGCAGAGTGGTTGATATGGCTTCCACCCTTCTTTGCAAAATATGCGGACACCCCTAAATACAATACCCCGAAAATGAATGCCGGAAAATGAAAAGGAATGAACATTAAACTGATGCCCTGAGTGGGTGCAATAAAGATAAATGCGAACACGATCGCTGACACAGCACCGCTTGCCCCGAGGCTTTTATAATGATAATTTTCTCTGTTATTAAAATAGGTTGGTAATAAACAAACTACTAATGCTGATACATATAAAATAAGGAAAATGAATTTCCCTTGTTCTCCATAGATCCTGTTAAAATATTTTTCAATGATATCACCAAACATATAAAATGAATACATGTTAAAGCCCAGATGTGCAAGATCGGCGTGTATCAGTCCGCAGGTAATAAAGCGATACCATTGATTCTGGTGCGTGATGGCAGGGGGATAAAAAATAAGATCATCCATTATTTTCTCATTCGAAAAGGCGGTGAATGAAATGATACAGGTTAGTAAAATAATCGCAATGGTGATCGTTATCATAAGAGCAAGGTAATTATTTAACTGTGATGATATTTTTCGTTTCGAAGAATACTGCAGGCACGATAGATCTGTTCTGCAAGGATCAATCGTACAAGCATATGTGGGAAAACCAATTTAGATAAACTCCAGGTAAAGTCGGCGCGCTTCGCAATACTTTCATCAACACCAAAGGCACCTCCGATCAAAAAGATCAGTTTCTTACTGCTTTCATTTGCACGTTGCTGAATGAATTGAGCTAATTCGGGTGAGGTTAATGATCTTCCTCTTTCATCGAGTAAGATCAAACAATCGTCCTTTTGTAGTTGTGCCGAGAGTATGATGGCTTCCGCTTTTTTTAAATCCTTTTCCGATAAAGCTGCTGCATTTTTGGGAGGTGAGATGATGGTCCATTCAGTAGTAAAATATTTGTTGATCCGTTTGCTGAAATCCTCGATCCCTTCTTTTACATAAGGATCATGCGACTTACCAACTGACCAAAGTTGAATTTTCATACTGCAATTTGCCATTTTTAGATGAATAAAAATAATCGGGAAAAAATCATTTGAATTGATGGCAGTTCAGGCAGCAGTTATTATTTTTGAATTCAATTACCTATAGAAATAACTGAATGAGCATATCCAAAAGAATCTCCCTTACTTTTTTTCTATCGATCATCATGTTCGTGCTCTCTACTTCCGTAACTGCAGTAAAAGAACAACATATTTACGGAGCAGATAAATACGGCTGGCCGCATGTTTTTTATACCGTAACATATGATGAAGGAAAAATAAAAACACAGGATTTTGATATAAAAAACTTCCTGATCGCTTATTCCGTTTGGTTTGGATCAACGGCTACCGTAATGATCATCATCCGTTTAATGAAAGTGAACAGAAAACCTACTGACGGCACGCTTAAAGTTTTACCCTGATTTCTTGATTTTGGATTTATTTTCTACTTATAAGAAATTTTTGATACAAGCCACATCCTAACTTATTGATTTTCAAAGACTACTAATCTCGCATGCTGTTTGATAATTACTTTCAAACAAAAAATCCAATGCTCAAAAATGTATTATTAGTGGATGATGACCCAATGGCATTATTAATGACCAAAGAAATCATCAAAAATGAATGTTTCAGTACAGAAGTTACGATAGCGATGAATGGTCTATTGGCCTTACAAGAGCTTGAGAATTTTTTTGATACTGATACAAAGCAGGAACAAATGCAAGCGCCAACCCTGATCTTTTTGGATCTCAATATGCCATTGATGGATGGATGGGAGTTTTTGGAGCATTATACACGATGTTTTTCTGCAAAACTGCCGGATACGAATATTATCCTCCTCTCCGGCTCTATTGACGAGATTGATGTTGAAAAAGTGAGAAAATATCCTGTAGTCACAAAGATCTTGCGTAAGCCTATGTTAAATAATAATCTCAATTATCTAAAGAAGAATTATCTATTGCAACAATATTTTGCATAAGATCATATAGTAAAGCTGAACCCCCAGTTAACAATCATCTCATTTCATTTTGGGGTGATTGTTTCATTTTTAGCTTAATAAATTGGTATTTACATTCAAAAAATGCGGCGGAAGGCTTATAATGCAAAAAGCAACTATAAAAGTTGCTTTTTGTGTGACCCCGTCAGGATTCAAACCTGAAACCTTCTGATCCGTAGTCAGATACTCTATTCAGTTGAGCTACGGGGCCATACCCTTATTCAGGGCTGCAAATATAAAGGCTTCGGCACAATCTTCAAAAGCAGTTTTCAATTCTTTTGAAAATAGATCATAACTCGTAGATGGATGCGGCTATTTTTTCGACTAATTTCTTGGGAAATAACCATACAAAAAAGACAGTTAGCTTATTGATAAAGCCTGTGATCAGTTCAGTTCTTTTGTCAAACATTGCTATTACGGCAATTTTCGCAACGGTTTCAGGGCTCATATTCACTTTTTCAGCCGCTTTTGTTGCTTTGGCACTTACCATCGCTCTTTTTGGGAAATCAGTATCTGTTGCTCCCGGACAAATAGCCGTAACAGAAACAGTTGAATCTTTTAATTCGTACTGCAGTCCCCTGCTAAAGTTTAAAATAAAAACCTTTGAAGCGGCATAGAGACTTAATCCCGGAACTGCCTGATAGGCCGCAGTACTTGCAAT
>CAIMKO010000155.1 GCA_903841915.1 uncultured Chitinophagaceae bacterium
AATCTTGACTGGATGATCGAATTATATAATGCTTATCCACTGAAAGATAAATTTTTCGACAGAACACAGAGTAAAGAGATGGGCAATATCGACGGGCTTGCAGGAAGTTCCGAATTCAAAAAACAGATCATGGCAGGAAAATCAGTGAAAGAAATTCAGGATTCCTGGGAACCGGGGCTGTCTGAATATAAGACCATGCGGAAAAAATATTTGCTTTACCCATAAGGCAATGACATTAATTTAAAAGATGCAATGTCGTGGTTAGCCCGCTCGGATGTAAATCTGTTCAGACCGGCATCCCTGAAATTGCAAAACGGGATTTTAACTCACTCTTCGAGAGCCCTGTCTGCCGACAGCCTGTCTCAAAGAGTGACATTCTTAACTTAATGAAATCGTCTAAATGGAGGTGATTCCAAAGCAATCCGGTTCGTCTTTTGCTTTGGTCTTGTTCTACTCTCCTTCTGGCCTTCTTTTGGTTTCCTTTTGGTCTGCTTCGGTAGCTGCAAAACAAGAGCAATAGAAGACCAAAACAAGACCAAAGCAAGACCAAAAGAAACCGGGGTTTTTCCCCGGTTTTTTTGGTGGCAGGGCCAATTAGTATGTTATTGAATTGCCCCGCCATTAATGGCGGGGCAATTGAAATGTAAAAACAGGGTTAGCCATAAAAAAGAGTCAGACATCTGTTAGATGGCTGACTCTCTTATTTTGGTTTTTATAGAAACTAATTATTTAACTTCTGCATTGGGTTTGCTGCACTACCCGGGTTTCTTCTGTTGAAATTACCTGCTTTGAACAACTGAAATTTAGATGGCTCATCCAATTTAGGCCAGCTGTTATTGCTTGTATTGATATCAGCAGTTTCTTTTAAAGGATCCAGCAAAATGGCTGTTGCTTTCTTATGTGTTAAGAAAACCTTGGTCACTTTGTTTTCATTCTTTCTCCGGATCTGTGCAGGTATTCTTTCGATTTCTGAAGTTCCGTCTTCAAATGTGAACTGAACAATGATCGGCATCACCAGTCCCCCCTTATTACTAAAAGTGATCTCGTACAAATGCACGTCTTTATATTTTGCTTTATCTTCTGCAGATAAAGGTTCAGGTGTACCACCACCAAATGATGGTCCGGCCACTTTTATGCTACTGTCGTAAGCAATGATACCGCGATCGTATTTCCAGTAGAAATCATGCAGGGTAGTATCTGCATCAGCTAAGAAAACGATCTTCTTATCTGCTCTGTTTCTTATTTTAGAAATATCATCGAATGTTGGAATGGCAGGTTTATCTAACCCACGTGGACCACCGCCACCAAAGCCATTACCACCTCTTCCACCACCGCCACCGGCAGGTGCTGCTGATGCTGTTGCTTCGGGATCGAATACCGCATGCTTCACTGTATCAATAGCAATATCAACAGGATCTATTCCGTAGAACCATCCTCTCCAGAACCAATCCAGATCTTCCGCACTGGCATCTTCCATTGTTCTGAACAGATCGGCAGGTGTTGGATGTTTGAATGCCCAACGACGTGCATATTCGCGGAAAGAATAATCAAACAGATCTCTTCCCATTACTGTTTCGCGTAAAATATTTAAAGCTGTTGCAGGTTTGGTATAGGCATTAGGACCAAAGTTCACAATGTTCTCACTGTTGGTCATGATGGGTTCCAGTTGATCTTTCGGCAATTTCATGTAATCAACAATGGTCCATGCTGCACCTTTACGAGAAGGGAATTTATTATCGTATAATTCTTCTGTTAAGTATTCTACAAAGCTGTTCAATCCTTCGTCCATCCAGGTCCATTGTCTTTCATCACTGTTCACGATCATCGGGAAGAAATTATGTCCCACTTCGTGAATGATCACACCCAGCATCCCATTCTTTGTTCCTTCGCTGTAAGTACCATCTTTTTCAGTTCTTCCGAAATTGAAACAGATCATCGGATATTCCATACCATTGCTTGCTTCGATACTTTGTGCAACAGGATAAGGGAAAGGAATAGAGAATTTAGAATATGATTTGATGGTATGTTCCACTGCTTTTGAAGAGAACTTACGATACAAACCATAAGCTTCTTTTCCATAAGCACTCATGCACATTACTTTCTTACCTTCTACTTTTGTTGCCAATGCATCCCAGATGAATTTGCGTGAAGAGCCCCAAGCAAAATCTCTTACATTCTCTGCTTTGAATATCCATGTTTTCTTTGCACTGTTTTTAGCGACTTCAGCTTTCTTTGCTTCATCTAAAGTAACGATCTCAACAGGCTCTGAAGATGTTTGTGCTTTCTGCCAGCGTGCTAATTGAGCTGCTGATAAAACCTGCGGATAGTTTTGACCTTCTCCTGTTGCCATCACAACGTGATCTGCAGGAACGGTCATTTTCACATTAAAGTTTCCGAATGTCAGAGCAAATTCGCCACGACCGGTGAACTGATGATTCTGCCATCCCTGAAAATCGCTGTATACACATAAACGAGGATACCATTGTGTCATGGTAAATAAATAATTCCCGTCTTCAGGGAAAAATTCATACCCACCACGGCCACCCAGGGTCAATCGGTTAGATATTTTATAATTCCAGTCGATATTTAATACAATCTTTTGTCCGGGTTTCAGTGCTGCAGGTAATTCAACACGCATCATTGTTTTGTTGATGGTGTATTTCAAAGACTTGCCTGTGATATCAGTCAATTTCGTGATCTTATCGCCATAACCGTTATCCAGTTTTTCTTCATCCATTTTGTCGATCATCGAAGTAGAAACACGGCCCAAAGTACTGGCATCCTGATAGTTTGCATTGTTGATGGTGCTATGTTCATTTTCATCCAGCTGAAACCACAAATAGGTCAATACATCAGGAGAGTTGTTGGAATACGTGATGGTTTCGCTTCCGGTTAATTTTAAATTCTTTTCATCCAACTCTGCCTTGATATCATAATCAGCACGTTGCTGCCAGTACTTAGGACCGGGCGCACCACTTGCCGTACGATATTCATTGGGTGTAGGAAGAATGGTTCCCAACTGTTCAAATTTGTTACCATGATTTGATGTTGGATTATTTCTGATATCCTGTGCCTTTACCGCCAGAGCAGAAATAATAAATAACAAAACGAGTAGTCTTCTCATCAGTGTTTTATTTTGGTTTATGGGTTGATATTTGTTTATTAGTTTATTAGTTTATTAGTTTATTGTTTTAATAGTATGTGCTTACTCCCGACTCCAGACTAATGACTCCCGACTCACCATGGAATTCTCTCTGCCGCCATTTCAACCGCCAATGCAAATATGCCGCTGCTCACAAATAATAAATATTCTCTCCTGTTCACTTTAAACAAATTTGTTGTGATGGCCGTTATTATTAAAATGCCAAATACAAAACAAATCTGGCCTGCTTCAATTCCAAGGTTTGCCGACAATAATTTGACAACTACCCCATCGCCATTTCCTATCAAACTTTTCAGATCATTACTAAAGCCCAATCCGTGTATCAGTCCAAAGATCAAAGCAAAGAAATAGATCAACGGGAACTTTGCTTTGAAAGTAAATTTCTTCACAAAGAAGTTACTCACTGCTGTGATCGCAATGGTAACGGGAATTAAAAACTCTATCCAATGCTTCGACAAGTGCAACAAATTAAAAACAACCAGTGTTAATGTTGTTGTATGACCGATCGTAAACGCTGTGATAAGAACTAATAATTTTTTCCAGTCTGAGAACTGATATCGTAAACTCAACGCCACAATAAAAAGGATATGATCCAGTGCGGTCCAGTTTACAATATGTGCGAATCCTATCTCAAAATAAATCTTAATTGCATCCATGTATTGCGGTTCAAATTAATTACTGACATTTACGCCATCAAAAAATCGTGGTTAAATGGTAAATAGTTTATTTCAATGGTTGACGATGGCGTTATTAACTGCTGTTCCAACCAATTCAGGCATCTCAAAGATGGCTGAATTGAAAATTCATCCTTTATATATATCGATCATCGACATCAGCCATAACGCTAAAGATAAAGAACTGGAACTAAGTGTGCGCATTTTTACGGATGATTTTGAAAATACCCTTAAAAAATACAGTACTGCCAAGGTTGACCTCACCCATCCGGCCGATAAAGCTGCTGCAGATAAGCTGGTGAGTAATTATATTGTAAATAAACTGCAGATAAAGGCCAATGGTAAACCCATGAATCTGCATTATGTGGGTTTTGAACAGAATCAGGAAAGTATCTGGGTCTATTTTGAAGTACCCGATGTTTTTTCGGTTCAGAAGATAGAAGTAAATACCAGCATACTATACGATTATCAGGAAAAACAGATCAATATCATTCATGCGAAAGTGAATGGCAATGAAAAGAGTTTCCGACTGGATAATCCGAAGAATTATGCTTCGTTTGAATGGTAGGGCATAGAAGGTCAAGGGTGAAGGGAGAAAATAGAAGGGAGAAGATGGAAGGTGGATAACAAAATCATAAAATTGATTCTTCACTTACGACATACCACTTAAAACTTACAACCCTATTTTATTTCTACCAACACATACGGATCTAATTCCTTATTTCTTGTTACAGGATTCAGGAAAGGCAATGTTAATCCCGTTACACCAAAACTATTGATCTGCTTGATCAGTTGTATATGGAAGAACTTTTGCTGCAAGACGGGTAAACTGTCTTTTCTTGCAATCACCATATCTCCCATTTGAATTTGATCGGATGATCTGTTTGGATAAATATGCTGTGAATAAAAATGAAATGAATGCCCGATATTCTCACTCAGCATCACTACTTTATTCTTATCAATATTTTTTTCATTGATATAATCGGCAAATGCTGACCCTTTCTGATAAGGCAGCAATGCAGGGTAAAATGCAATGTCCAGAAAAGCATTGATTCCAATGATCGTAAAAAAGCTGATCGCCAATAAATGAGGGAGCTTTACTTTTTCGGAGAAGTACATCGCAAACATGATGACCAAACACAAGGCTGCAATTCCTCCGATATATTTAGGAATGCTTGCGAAAGGATATACTAATAAAATGATCACAGCGATCCACAATAATGTGAAAATAATAAAATGAAATCCTGATAGTATTTTTTTCCAGCCTCGTAATTCATGTGTATAGAATAATCGGTATAAGAATTTAGCCGTGATGATGGCAACCAATGGAAACACAATAAAAATATAATGCGGCAATTGTGCCTGACTTCTCCCCAGAATACAATACGTAATGATGAATCCACCCGTACTGATCCATTCCTGTTTATTCGACAGCTTAAGCCTGTCCTGGATCAGGCCAATGATATCGAGCAATAAACCTATGAAAAAGAAAATGATCCATG